>JAFYIC010000055.1 GCA_017538845.1 Bacillota bacterium
ATTACGACCAGTCCGATGAGTCTGATGCCTTTAGGAAAAATCGGTCTGCCGGAGACCTCCGTCAAAGGCGACACCAGGCATTCCGGCAAAGGCTTTGAAATCATTTTTGAAAACCCGGGTAACGGTACGCGCCGCCTGATCGCACATATGGAAAAGTTCGGGCCTGAAGGCGCTATCGATGCGGATGTGACTCTTTCAGATGAGCCGAAGGAGAGCATGGTAATATGCACGCCGTTTGAAAAAAAGGGGCATTTCTACTTCAACCAGAAGATAAACTGCATGAGGGCTTCCGGCACGGTAAGATACGGCGGAAGGGATTACATCTTCTCTCCGGACGTCAGCTTCGCCGTTCTGGACTGGGGCCGGGGCGTATGGACATATCACAACACCTGGTACTGGGGTTCGGCGTCCTATCATATCAACGGAGTTCCTTTCGGCTGGAACATCGGTTACGGCTTCGGCAACACCTCAGCAGCAACTGAAAATATGCTTTTCTATGGAGGGAAGGCACACAAGCTCTCGAACGTAAAATTCAACATTCCAGGCGGAGAGAAGGACTACATGTCCCCGTGGACATTCACCTCCGACGACGGCCGTTTTGAAATGGACTTTGTTCCTGTTATGGACAGGGCTTCCTGTACGGATCTGAGGCTCATTAAATCAGATCAGCATCAGGTGTTCGGACGCTTCTCCGGCAAAGCCGTACTGGATGACGGGACTGTTCTTGAAATAAGCGACTTTCCCGGCTTCGCCGAAAAAGTGGAAAACAAATGGTAATCAGTAAATTAGTTCTTGTAACACATTGCGTCATATTGTATAATATTGCAGTAAGTTCAAAATTTTGAAATATCCGGAGGCTGACATGGCTTCATCAAGACGCGCAGGAGACAGGAAAGACGGACGACTGCTCCGTTCACTGCCTGCTTTTTCCAAATTCATCCCCTTCATCATGCCACAGAGGAACGACGCTCTTATCAATTACGAGGAGACCTTCGAGATCTCTTCTGTTGAAAAGTTTCTCCGCAGGCTCAGAGTGGAAGGCTACAAGGGAATCGGATTGCTTCATTTCTTCATCGCTGCTTACATACGCGGCGTTTCTCTTCTCCCAGGGCTCAACAGGTTCGTCGCAGGGCGCAGGATATATGCGCATAACGACATAGAAGTTGTAATGACGGTAAAACGCGCGCTCACGATCGATGCCACCGAGACCACCATAAAGGTACATTTCGACCCGACCGACACCATCTATGATGTCTATCACAAGCTGAATGAGAAGATAGAGGAGATCAAGGCAGACAACGGCAACAACAACACGGAGGAAGTGGCCGAGGTCCTGTGCAAGGCGCCGCGCTTTCTGCTTCGTTTCGCCATTTGGGTACTCAGGGTGATGGATTATTTCGGCTGGCTCCCCGTTTCCCTCACAGAGGCAAGCCCCTTCCACGGCTCCATGATCATAACTGACATGGGCTCTCTCCGGATCGGCCCCGTATTCCACCACATATACAATTTCGGCACATTGCCTGCATTCCTTGCTTTCGGTGCAAAACGCACAGCTTATGAGCTGAACCGGAACGGTGAGGCCGAAAAGAAGAAATACATCGACTTCAAGGCAGTACTCGATGAGCGAATAGTAGACGGCCACTACTACGCACAGTTCCTGCAGGCATACAGGTATCTGTTCGCTCACCCGGAAGTAGTTGAGAATCCACCCTCAAGAGTAAACGAAGACATAATGTGACATATAAAAAGAACCGGTCATTTAAGACCGGTTCTTTTTTTTGCGCCTTATACCTTGTTATGCCTTTACAAGATCCTCGCCTATCAGGTATACATCTCCTGCACCTACGGTAAGTACCAGGTCACCCGGACGGGCTATGCTTTTCAGTGCATTTTCAAGTTCTGAGAACGTGGGATAGAAGCACGCACCATCAATCTTCTCTGCGAGATCGGCTGAAGAGATCCCTATCGTATTGGTCTCTCTGGCGGCATATATTTCCGCCAGTATCGTAACATCCGCTCGGGAAAGCTGCTCTACGAAGCTGTCAAAAAGGGTAGCTGTCCTTGAATAGGTATGGGGCTGGAATACAAGGACGGTCCTGTTATAGTTAAGCTTTTCAACCGCATCGAGAAGCGCCTTCAATTCGCCGGGATGGTGGGCATAGTCATCATATACATCTGCACCGTTGTATTTTCCCTTGAACTCAAATCGCCTGCCCGCTCCGTTGAATCCCGCAAGGCCGTATTTCACGGCGCTCGGTCTCACGCCGAGGCATATCGATGCCGCAGTTGCTGCGAGAGCATTCTTTACGTTGTGCTCACCCGGCACATGGAGAGTGACATCGGTGAAAGGCATGCCATTATAAACAATGTCAAATTCCGTCACAGCTCCATGATAGCGGATATTCTCGGCATGGACATCGGCGTCTTCGCTCAGACCGAAGGTCATCACCTTTCTGTCTGTCCCGGCAAGGGCGTCCATGGTGTTTTTATCGTCATAATTTGCCACCACGTATCCGAACTCTGGCACCTTGTCTGCAAATGCCCGGAATGAATGCTTTATATCCTCTATATCACTGAAAAAGTCCAGATGATCAGCCTCAATGTTCAGAATTACTGCAATAGTGGGATAGAATGAAAGGAAGGAATTATAGTATTCACAGGCCTCCATAACTATCGTACTGCCCCTGCCTACGCGATGTCCCGCATTCAGGAGAGGAAGAGTTCCGCCGATCATAACGGTGGGATCCTTTTCCGCAGCCATGAGGATCTG
>JAFYIC010000056.1 GCA_017538845.1 Bacillota bacterium
GCTCTGTTGTTGTACGCAAAAAAGCAAAAGAGACGGTCTGACGGAGCATTAAAGACAACAAGTATATTTGACATATACGAAGGTAAGGAGGAACAAAATGAAAGTCATCATGACAGGAAACGAAGCAGTTGCAAGAGGAGCCTATGAAGCCGGACTTGTTTTCGCTTCCGCATATCCGGGAACTCCGAGCACGGAGATACTGGAAACGCTTGCAGGGTATAAAGATGATCTTTATTCCGAGTGGGCGCCTAACGAAAAAGTAGCGCTGGAGGCTGCTATAGGAGCCTCGGTTGCAGGAGTAAGATCCATGGCAGCCATGAAACACGTAGGCGTCAACGTAGCGGCAGACCCGCTTTTCACTTTTGCATATACAGGAGTTACGGGAGGTCTGGTGCTTGTTTCCGCAGACGATCCGGGGATGCACAGTTCCCAGAACGAGCAGGACAACAGGAACTATGCCACAGCTGCAAGGCTTCTTATGCTGGAGCCTTCAGACAGCCAGGAGGCAAAGGACTTCATGATGCTGGGTCTTGAACTTTCAGAAAAGTTCAACACGCCGGTTCTTCTCAGAATGACCACCAGAGTCTGCCACAGCAAGAGTCTGGTCGAGCTGGGAGAGAGAAAGGAAGTTGCTCCCGTACCCTATGTAAAGAATATAAAGAAATTCGTAGCCACGCCGGCAAACGGCAAGGTAATGAGAGCCGACATGGTCGGAAGACTCCGCGACATGGAAGAATACGCGTGCACAGCGGAGATAAACAAGCCTGAATATAACGGGACTGAGATCGGCGTTATCTCATCGGGCATCGCTTACCAGTACGCAAGAGAAGTGTTCGGAGATGACGCTTCATACCTGAAACTGGGAATGACATTCCCCATGCCCATGAAGCTGCTGAAGGAATTCGCTTCAAAGGTGGACAAGGTATACGTAGTTGAGGAAATGGATCCGTACATCGAGAACCATCTGAAGATGGCAGGCATCGAGTGTATCGGAAAAGAGATAATACCTGAATACGACGAGCTGAACGTGGATATCGTCCACGAGGCAGTTACAGGAGAGAAGGCAGAGACAATAGAAGTGGAGAAGGAAGCGGTATTAAGACCGCCGACACTCTGCGCGGGATGTCCCCACAGAGGTTTCTTCTACGCACTCAGCAAGAAGAAGAACCTGATCATCACGGGAGACATCGGATGCTATACTCTCGGTTCGGCGCCTCCGCTTTCGGCCCTTGATACATGCTTCTGCATGGGAGCAAGCATCAGTACGGGCCACGGCGCTTCAAAAGCGCTTCAGCGCATCGGTTCAGACACAAAGGTAGTTTCCCTCCTGGGAGACTCCACCTTCTTCCATTCGGGCGTAACGAGCCTTATGGATGCCGTATATAACAAGGGCACCAACGTTTCAGTCATCCTTGATAACAGGATCACCGGAATGACGGGACATCAGGAGAACCCGGGCTCCGGATACACTCTCATGGGAGATCCGGCAACTGAAGTAGACATTCCTGCTCTCTGCGTTGCCCTGGGAATGAAGAAAGAGAACATCTACATAGTCAACCCGAACATCCTTGAGGAAGTTGACAAAGCTCTTGACGAAGCAATGGCAAAGGATGAGGCTACAGTCATTATCAGCAAGTGGCCCTGCATCCTGAAGAAATACTCACAGGAAGACAAGGACAACTTCGATCTCAGCGCCAGAAAGTGCGTCGTAGATCAGGAAAAGTGTAAGAAATGTAAAGTATGCGTAGGAGTTGCGTGTCCGGCAATCAGAGCGGGAGAAACAGTCGAGATCGACGCTCTCTCATGCACGGGCTGCGGCGTATGCGCGCAGGCATGTCCGTTCGATGCCATCAAGGAGGTCAGATAGTCATGAAAGAAGTAAAGAACATTCTGCTGGTAGGTGTCGGAGGACAGGGGACCATCCTGGCAAGCAGGATCCTCACGGCAGGTCTCATAGAAGCAGGTTATGATGTAAAAATGTCAGAAATACACGGTATGTCCCAGCGCGGCGGAAGCGTCAGCACCCAGGTCCGTTTCGGCGAGAAGGTGGACGCTCCGATCATAGGCAAGGGACAGGCCGACGTTATCGTCGCTTTCGAAAAAATGGAAGCCTTAAGGGCTCTTCCGTATCTTAAGAAAGGCGGCAAGATGGTAGTAAACGATTTTGAGATACCTTCAATGCCCATACTTTCGGGGACCGCGGTATATCCGGAAGGCATCCTTGAGGAGCTTTCCGCAAAAGCCGACGTACTGTCATTCGAGGCGGCTCAGATAGCGGCAGACCTTGGAAACCCCAAGGCCATGAATATAGTGCTTCTGGGAGCTCTTGTAAAGGCTATGAACGTTGAAGGCATAGACTGGAACAAAGCCATCACAGACAACGTAAAGAAAGGCTTTGAAGAGCTGAACATAAAGGCGTTCGAGGCAGGTTTCGCCCTGTAAGGAGGAAAAGATGATATCAAAAGATATGGTCAGACAGATAGAGGGAAGTTCCGCCATCAGAGCTATGTTTGAAGAGGGCGCTGAAATGATCGCCAGGTACGGTAAAGAGAACGTATACGATTTCAGCCTTGGGAATCCCAACGTTCCGGCGCCGGCAGCCATAAACGAAGCCGTAAAGGATATCGTGGACAGTGAAGATCCGCTGGTCCTTCACGGATACATGCTGAATGCGGGATACAAAGACGTGCGTCAGACCATCGCGGACCACATAAACAGACTCCACGGCACGTCCTTCGGACCGGATAACATCATAATGACGGTCGGGGCAGCCGGCGGTATCAATGTGTTCCTCAGAACGATCATTGATCCGGGAGATGAGGTAATCGCGTTCGCTCCGTATTTCGGTGAATACAACGGATATACCAGCAACTGGAACGCGAAACTTGTGATAGTACCGCCTGATACGGAGACGTTCCAGCCCAATATCGAAGAACTGGAAAACCTGATCACCGCAAAGACCAAGGCGGTCATAATCAATACGCCCAACAATCCTACGGGAGTCGTGTATTCGGCGGAAACACTGGAAAAACTGGCTTCTGTCCTTGAAAAGAAACAGAAGGAGTTCGGTACGGACATATATCTCATATCGGATGAACCCTACAGGGAGCTGGTTTATGACGGAGTAGAGGTGCCGTACGTAACAAAGTTTTATGACAACACAGTTGTCGGCTACTCATACAGCAAATCCCTCTCGCTTCCGGGAGAAAGACTGGGATATCTGGTGATCCCCGATGAGGCGGCAGATTCAAAACTGATCGTAGAAGCCGCGGGAGTGGCTACCAGGATACTGGGATTCGTCAACGCTCCGTCACTTATGCAGAAAACCGTGGCAGCCTGCGTGGATGAGGAAGTTGACGTAGCTGTTTATGATAAGAACAGGATCGCTCTTTACGAGGGGCTGAAAGAAATAGGCTTTGAATGTATCAAACCTCAGGGAGCCTTCTACCTGTTCGTTAAATCGCCTTTCGAGGACGAGAAGAAGTTCTGCGATCTGGCGAAGAAGTATCACATCATAATCGTACCGGGCGGCGCCTTTGCCTGTCCGGGATACGTGCGCATGGCTTACTGCGTGGCGTATGATACTATCGTAAATGCTCTTCCGCAGTTCGAAAAACTCATGGAAGAGATAAAAAGCATGAAATAAAGACTGACGAGGCAGGGATACGGTATGCATGAATACCCCATAACAGAGCACATAGTAAAAATGGCGGAAAAACACTGCAAAGAGGCCGGCGCGAATAAGGTCCTGGCGGTGAATCTTGTTGTGGGTGATTATTCGGGTTTCGTTCCCGAGTCCATACACATGTATTTTGACATAATATCCGAAGGGACCCTCTGTGAGGGAGCGGATATAAACATCACGAGGATAAAGCCTAAGATAAAATGCCCCAAATGCGGGGAGTTATTCGAAAGAAAGCCTATGTCCTTCGCCTGCCCCAAATGTGGGACGGACGGCGAGCCTACGGAAATAGGCAAAGAGTTTTATATCGATACCATAGAATGTGAGTAAGAGAGGTATGAGATGCACGATATCAGAAAGATAGACGTACAGGAAGGTATCCTGGATGAGAACGACCATATCGCGGAGCACGTGAGAGAGCACATGAGCGATCACGGCGTCCTTGTGGTGAACGAAATGGGCGCTCCGGGAGTGGGAAAGACCACGACCATAAAGAACATCATAAAGCATCTGAAAAAGTCAAAGCCTTACGTTATCGAAGGCGACATAGAGTCGGACATCGATACGCAGGATCTGAGAGGTCTGGGCATAGAGACCGAGCAGATCAACACCTTCGGAGCCTGCCATCTTGACGCTCCCATGATAGAGCACATGACAGCCCACATGAAATTCGACGAGCCGGGAATAATGTTCATCGAGAACATCGGAAACCTTGTCTGCCCGGCGGAATTCACCATAGGCGAACACGTGCTGATGCTCATCAGCAACGTTACCGAAGGAAGCGACAAACCTTACAAATACCCTCTTGCTTTCGAAAAGGCGGACATCATAGTACTCAACAAAATAGACCTTATCCCGTATCTCGACTTTGACGAAGATTTCTGGATGAAAGGTGTACGGGCGCTGAACAAAGACGTGCCGGTATTCAAGGTATCGGGCAAGGCGGGAGAAGGATTTGAAGAAGTGGCAGCCTGGCTGGAAGAAAAGGCGGGTGAAC
>JAFYIC010000002.1 GCA_017538845.1 Bacillota bacterium
AGCCAAGTGTTTCTCTTCTTACAACTCCGCTGAGTACGAACAGTCCCACCATGTTCGGGATAGCCATGAGGCCGTTGAAGATGTCGGCTATCTGCCATACCGCGCTTACTGTGATGAACGGTCCGATCAGAACTGCCAGGATGTAAAGCCATCTGTATACCTTGACCGGTCCCATTCTTCCGTTGACCAGATATTCCAGGCATCTTTCACTGTAGTAATCCCAGCCCAGAATAGTGGTGAATGCGAAGAATACCAGACATACCATCAGTACGAAGCTTGATACTGCCGGCGGGAACGGAAGTCCGTGCTGGAATGCATAGGTGGTGATGTCCACGCCTTCGAGACCTTCTACCTGCCAAGCTCCGGTCATTACGATCGAAAGACCTGTGAGCGTGCAGATGCAGATGGTATCGATGAAGGTACCTGTCATGTTGACGAGGCCCTGTCTTGTAGGCTCATGAGTCTGGGCCGCTGCCGCCGCGATAGGCGCGCTTCCAAGACCTGCTTCGTTTGAGAATATTCCTCTTGCTATACCTTTCTGCATAGCTATGAACATGGTTCCTACCACACCGCCTGTTACAGCTGACGGGCAGAAGGCTCCTTTTACTATGACTGCTATTGCATGAGGCAGAGCAGTTATATTGCATATGATGAGCAGTACTGTGAATACCACGTAGAGCACTGCCATGAACGGAACGATTACCTGACTTACAGAACCCACACGCTTGATTCCGCCGATGACTACTGTAGCCACGCAGAAAGCGATGATGATCGCTGTGAGAACTACTGCCCATGAATACTCGCCCAGTCCCGGGATATTCACCATGTGCATGTCGTTAGGATCGAAGAAGTTCTTCACTGCCGAAGAAATGCCGTTCACCTGTGTTATTGTACCGATGCCGAGAAGTCCTGCCAGAACTCCGAAGAGCGCGAACAGTTTGCCCAGCCACTTCCATCTGGGGCCCATTCCTCTTTCTATATAGTAGAAAGGTCCGCCAAGGCTGTGACCGTCGTCATCGACTTTCCTGTATCTTACTGCCAGCATACATTCCGCGAATTTCGTCGCCATTCCGAAGAACGCCGCGATCTCCATCCAGAACAGCGCTCCGGGGCCGCCGGCCGCAATAGCCGTCGCAACTCCTACGATGTTTCCTGTTCCGATAGTTGCGGAAAGAGCTGTACACAGAGCCGCGAAACTTGTAACTTCGCCTGTGCCGCCTTCTTCATTCTTTACCATCCATTTGAGGGCCAGCGGCAGGCGTCTTACCTGCAGGAACCCTACGCGGATAGAAAGCCAAATGCCGCCTGCAAGGATCAGTACCATGAGCGGTACGCCCCAGACGAAATCATCTATCGTGCCTAAAACTTTACTTACTTGTTCCATTTATAATCTCTCCAAATCTAGTAATAAGTGCAAAAACCGTTTTACATTTTAATACAATTTGTCTGTTTGCGCAAGGCTACCTTGTGAAAAGCGGTAAATTTCAATATTTACGAAAGCAAAACGCCGGAAGCGTTTATGCCTCCGGCGTCTGATCGCTTATTGTTTTGCCGCGCGAAACGCGGTAGCTGTCTGCAGCGTTCTGCCTTTGCTGCCCTGCGGTCTGCACGGGCACGGTCGTCTTATGCGAAACCGGATACAACTATCCGCGGAGTTTCTCCAGGTTCCTGCGGAAGAGCACGCTGACGGTCTTGATCTTGTACTCGTTCTCCTTGAGCGGGAGACAGTCTTTGACCGCCATATCCGCCGCATGGGCGATGACGCCGTCGGTCAGTTCTCTGCCGGTCAGGTATTCCTCGACTTCCGTCATCCTTCTCGGCGTCGGCGCTACTGCTCCGAAAGCAATGGTGATGTCTTTCACCACGTTGTTTTCGATATTGCCGTTGATCGCAATGCCCGCGATCGGGAAGTCGATGGACTTCCTGGTCCTGTGCTTGTAGTAGACCTGGGCGCTGCCTGCGTCTGCCGGCACCTTGATGGCCGTCACGATCTCACCGCATTTCAGGGATGTGGATCCCATGATCGGTGTGGAGAAGAATTCCGTTACCGGGATCTCCCTTTCGTTGGTGACTATGACCGCGTTAAGGGCTGTCAGCGCCGCTCCCGTATCGGACGGCGAAACTGCCACGCATCCGCAGTTGAGGCATCTTTCAGCCTCGCCGCAGAGACTGTCCGTGGTTATGGTCTCGCTTATCTCGTTGTAAAGAGTTCTCTTTCCGAGTTCTTCTTCTTTTTCCTTTACACCTTCAGTCTTGTCGAGGGCTCTTTCACTGAACGTCCTGGCCAGACCTTCTTCAGTCATGTTGTCGTTAAGACTCATGTCGAAGGAGATGTTTTCCGCCGCTTTCCTCGCGCGGTAAATGGCCTTGATTACTGTTGCCGGGCCGTATGCCGCGTCGCCTGCCGCGTAAACGTTTTCCTCGGCTGTCTTTCCTGAATCCTCGTCAGTAAGATAGATGCCCTTCTTGTTACTGATCTTTTCGAATCCCCTGGTGTCGATTCCCTGTCCGAGAGCCAGGATCAGACTGTCAGCATCTATAATCTCAGTGTTTCCTTCATCCGGAACGATCCTGAACTTGCCCGGTTCTTCAGTCTCTTCTGTCTTCATTTTCTGAAGTTCCAGTTTGTCTATGGAATTGTCCGGATTCTTTATTACTTTCTTTATGGTGGTCAGATCAAGGATCATCACGCCTTCTTTGAGCGCTTCGCTTATCTCGTCCTCATCGGCCGTCAGCTCTTCAAGAGGCCTGCGGGCCAGAAGCGTTACTTCCTCCGCGCCCATCTTCACAGCGCTCCGGCATACATCGAAGGATGTGTTTCCGCCGCCTATGACAACGACCTTCTTTCCGATATTCTGCTCCTGTTTCTCCGATATGTTATGGAGAAATTCCATAGCGCTCATGATGCCGTCGGCGTCTCTGCCTTCGAACTCCATGTTGGTGGATGTCCATGCGCCTATGCCGACGAACAGAACGTCCGAATCCTTGTAAAGTCTCTTGGCCGTCATATCCTGACCGATCTTCGTTTCCATCATGAACACTATGCCCATGTTCTCGAAGGCTTCCTTGAGTCTGTCAAGGATCTCCTTGGGCAGTCTGTATTCGGGGATGCCGTAGTAAAGCATTCCACCAATCTTCTCGTTCTGGTCGAAAACGGTGACTTTGAAGCCGTTCTTTCTGAGATAATACGCGGCGGTCAGTCCTGACGGGCCTGCGCCTACGATATATACCTTCTTGCCGTTTTCCCATTCGGGCATTTTGTAGAAATCCGGGGCGTTGTCAAGAATGAAGTCGCCCAGATATCTTTCAGCGGCCCTTATGGAAACGCTTTCATCGTATTTTTTCCTGTTGCAGTGCTGCTGGCATGTGTGCGGGCATATCCTTCCCGTAACAGCCGCGATCGGGTTGACGCGGAAAAGGATCTTCGCAGCGCCGCGGATGTCGCCTTCACGGATCCGTTCCATGTAACCTGAAATGTCCGTCTCATTGGGGCAGTTGGATGTACACGGCGTTTCCCTTACCATTGCCGCTCCGTAGATGGAGTGGTAAATGTTGTTTCCGACTACAGCGTTGCAGCGTTCGCCGCCTTTTCTCATGCACTCGAACTTGTCGCCCTGATATCTGTAGTACCAGCATCTGGGCTCCTGGCAGATGTTTCCGCCGATAGTGGCCATGTGTCTGATCTGAGGCGATGCCACACTGTTTGCCGCCTGCGCCAGCATCGGAAGTTTCTCTTTGATGAGAGGATCCTTCTCTATGGCATCCAGGCTGGTCATGGCTCCGATCTTTATGAAGCCGTCCTCTTCCTCTATGCCCGCCAGATCGTCCATGCCTTTCATGGAAACGACTTTGTTTATGTCCTTGGGAAGGATCTTTTCCTTGATGGTTCCCATCAGATCCGTTCCGCCGGCCATAACGCGCGCGTTTTCTTCGTTTTCTTTAAGGAAGTCAGATATTTCCTGTACAGATTCCGCTTTGTAAATATCTATGTTCTTCATCTATCTGCCCTCCTTTCCTTCTACATCACTGCCATCCGGACTGTCCCCGGCAGTCTGTTCAAATGCCGCCGCAGCCTCCCTGGCTTTCAGCTCCTCCAGGCCTTTCATCACCTTCTGCGGCGTGATTGGCTGGGCGTCTATCTCGACGCCTACCGCGTTGTAGACCGCATTGGCTATAGCCGGGGCTGTTCCGCAGAAAGCGCCTTCAGCCACACCGGCAGCCCCGTATCTTCCAAGACCCTGCCATACTTCAAGCAGTTCCGGTTTTACGTTGGCTCTGTCCGGCATGGTGATCATCTTGTACTCTATGTAGTTGTTGTTGAGCGGCGTGCCCGTCTCCCAGTCGTAATGCATTTCCTCGGTGAGAGTCTCGCCTATGCCGAAGCACTGTCCCGCTATCTGATGGCTTTCGCATCCGGATGCGTGGAGCACGGTGCCGGCGTCGTTCACTACCGCCAGATCCGTTACTTCGACTGTGCCCAGTTCAACGTCGACTTCAACTTCAGCGAACCATGCGCCGAAAGGAAGTCCCGCCTGTTCTCTTACCGTGTGTCTCGCGTGGTGGAGATGGATCGGCACGCAGTCTGTGTGGATCATGCACCAGCCCACGTGGACTCTGTTCTCCGGATTGGCTTTTTCGAATACGTAAGCGTCTTCGCAGTCCAGTTCGTCCGGATCGATCTGCATATAGTCGCTGACTCTTTCGATGACAGCT
>JAFYIC010000008.1 GCA_017538845.1 Bacillota bacterium
ACTTCTATGTCATACGTCATAGCTGACGAGAATCCCAGATCACCGGTGCTGAGTCTTACGACTCTGTATGGCAGATCCAGCTTCTGGAGCACTTCCTCTGCGGAAGCAGTCAGTTTTTCAAGCTCGTCGTATGAGGTCTCCGGTTTAGAGAACTTGACCAGTTCGACTTTGTTGAACTGATGCTGCCTGATGAGACCCCGTGTGTCTCTTCCCGCTGAGCCCGCTTCCTTTCTGAAGCACGGAGTGTACGCCGTGTAATATATCGGGAGTTCACTCTCCGGGATTATCTCGTTGTCGAGAAGGTTGGTAACCGGTACTTCTGCCGTCGGGATCAGGAAGTAATCCTTGCCTTCTTCGATAGGCACTCTGAACATGTCTTCCTCGAATTTAGGAAGCTGTCCCGTACCTGTCATTGCCATGCGGTTGGCCATGAAGGGCGGAAGAATTTCTGTAAAACCGTGTTCCTGCGTATGCAGGTCAAGCATGAAGTTCACTACCGACCTTTCCAGCCGTGCTCCCAGTCCCTTGTAGACTGTGAAGCGTGCTCCCGTTATCTTGGCAGCTCTCTCGAAGTCCAGGATACCCAGATCCGTACCTATATCCCAGTGAGCCTTTTCTTTGAAATCAAACTCTGTAGGTGTTCCCCACTTTCTCATCTCCACGTTGTCCTGATCGTCTTTGCCTTCAGGAACATCCGGGTGCGGAGTATTCGGGACTCCCAGAAGAACCTCTCTCAGTTCGGCTTCTACCTGCGATACCTCGCCGTCCAGCTTCTTGATAGCCGCTGACAGTTCTTTCATTTCCGCAAGGACCGGACCTGCATCCTTTCCTTCCTTCTTGAGTTTCGGTATCTCCTTGGAAACCACTGACTGTTTGTTCTTCATCTGCTCGACTTCCGAAAGTATCTCACGCCTTTTCTTGTCGAGTTCGGGGACCTTGCTGATCCCGAAGTCACCCTTGCCGCGTCTTTCTACCGCAGCCTTGATCTCTTCATAGTTTTTTCTGATTTCTTTGATGTCTAACATGGCTAACTCCTATCAAAACAGATTTTTCTTGTAGGTTATATACAGATCTACAAGCTCTGATACTTTATCCTGCATCTCGATCTGCAGGTTTGAAGCTGTTTCATTGTCGCCGGCATCAAGCGCATTCTTTATGCGCGTGAGCAGGCACTGTTCGTCCAGGGTGTCGCGGCCCAGATGGTTCCTGATGTTGTCGACCTGTTTCCATTTGACCACATCGTAGTCGGAACAGTCTTTGTCATCGTGGCTCTTGACACACTTTCTTATGGTATCCATGGTGTTGGGGATGATCCTGTTATGAAGTTCAGTCGCCCACATGTTAAGGATCGCGTCCTCATATGAAGCCAGATCTTCATCAGTCATCACATCATCCACCTTGAGCACCTTCATCTTTTCAGGCTCGCTTTCAAATACCTGAACAGTTTCCCATACTGTGTACGGAGCCTTTCCGAAGAGTTTGTTTCTCTCTTCTTCGGTGTATTTCTCGAATACGTCCTCTTCGCTCCTGTATACCCTGTCCTTCTCCAGGTAGAAATCCTCTTCGCCGTATTCCTTTGAAATGGATTTTTCCAGTTCCTGTGGGTCTTTGCCCGCCTCAAGTGCAGCCCTTATTCCGTCCAGCATGGCCATGTATGATGCGGCCAGCACCAGATAAGTATTGCTCTTCGGGTTCGGGGCACGAAGCTCGAATCTCGTGGCAAGCGGATTGTCTGTCTCACGGACGAGACCCAGAAGTACGGTCCTGTTTCTTGACGGTATGTCCACGGCTTTGCCGAGGGAAGTTACTATACATACAGGCGCTTCATATCCCGGTTTCAGCCTGTTGAAAGCGTCGTTGGTGGAACTTACGAAAGGATTGATCACTTCGTAGTTCTTCAGTATGCCCATCATGGCGCCGAACCCTATGGGACTCATGAAGTCTTTGTCCGTATTCATGGAACTGAAGAGATTGACTCTCTTGCCCTCTTTAGTCATAACAGCTACGCCCAGATGGGTATGTTCGCCGCTTCCGGCAACTCCGTCTATAGGCTTGGCCATGAAGGTCACTTCCAGACCGTGCTGCCTGAAGAAGTCCTTGACCACGTATTTCACCTGATTCTCATTGTCCGCAGCCTGCATGGCGTCTGCGTATTTCCAGTCGATCTCCAGCTGTTCCATTACATGGTCGTAGTGACCGGAGTTACCAAGTTTCGCCTTTACGCCGCCGACTTCTTTATGTCCCATCTCAACTTCAAAGCCGTATTTATCAAGGACCATGAGCGTGTTCTCAAGAGCCGTCCTTACGGGACCTATGGTCCTCTTCCAGTACTGCTCTTTGAGGATCTGCGCCGTTGAGAGCTGTTCTATGTCAGCGTTGTCTTCCGGCGTCTTCACCCAGAATTCCAGCTCGGTGGCTGAAGTAATGAGTATCTCATCGATATCGTCCGCGCTGTCTATTGGCAGATAATCGAATACATACGGGTTTTCCTTAAGCAGTTTCATCAGTTCGCCTTTGAAATTGGCAAGGGCGTCCTTCAGAATTACCCTGGAGCCTACTTCGTGCTTGTCATTGTGTACCAGGAACGATGGTATTCTGAGAGTTCCCACGGGAAGTCCCGTGTTCCTGTCTATATGATTGTAGTTGTAGTCCACATACCAGTTCACTGAAAGATCCGGTATGATGTCGACTTTCGCATTGTTCAGCTCCGCTATCTTAGGGAGCACAACGCTGGAACCGTCTGTCTGAACACCTGTAGTGAGAAACTGATCCATATCTTTTATGAAAAGGTCTACAGGTATCTTCTCATCTGTATCATGTCCCCCGATGTCTATCCCAACAAAAGATACGAACTTGATTTCCCTGTGATCTTTCAGAGATCTTTTTATTTCGTCTTCACTATGGCTTTCAGCCGGTATAGTGAACAACATTTTGTCAAGATCGTAATCTATCACTTTTCTCCTCCTCCTGTTAATAGAAAACGCCCGGCCCTTAAAGCAGGTAATGTCCGCTTACGGTCGGGGCATTTTCTTTCCTACGTTTCTATCCCCGTTCGGGGCTTTTTATTCAGATCATTTGCTGAGCTGTTCAAGATACTTCTGCAGCTTATCCTGCTGCTTGCCGTACTCTGTCCAGTCGCCGTCCTTGAGAGCCTCCTGGCCTTTATCGAAGGCCTGCTGGGCTTTCTTTATGATCTGTGATTTTGTGAGTTTCTTATTACCTGAACTGTCGCCCTTGTCGCTGTCGCCCGAGTCTGACTTATCACCGCCGTTGTTTATCTGATCGTCGCTTCCGTCTCCGAACAGTTCAACGAGAGCTTCTCCCAGGGTAGGCTTGTATGCTATCTGATCGCCGTAGGCAACGATGACTCTCTTTACTTCCGGAATACTGGAGTTGGTAGCTTCCAGATATATCGGCTCTACGTAGAGGAGCGAGTCTTCGATCGGTATTACGAACATGTTTCCTCTGCTGTAGTTGGATCCGTTGGAAGCCCACAGTGAGAATTCCTTGGATATCTCAGGATTCTGGTCTATCTGAGCCTCGATCTGCATAGGTCCGTATACGACCTTGCTCTTCGGCAGCTGATAGAGTACCAGTTTTCCGTATTCCTTGCCGTCGTTCTTGGCCATGAAGATACCGGTCATATTCTTCTTGTCCTTAGGCGTGTAAGGTATTGAGTTTACGAACTGTGTCTCCGTCTCTCCCGGAAGTGACATTACGTAGTACTGGGAAGTCATCTCTGTCTCTTCTGTTCCGTACATCTCGTCGGATACTGCCCATACGTCCTCTTTCTGGTAGAATACGTTGACATCCTTCATGTGATATCTTTCGTATACCTTCGCCTGGGTGTTGAACATCTTATGAGGATATCTGATGTGCGCTCTTATGCTCTTAGGCATTTCTTTTCCGTCCTTGAAGAGCGCCGGGAATATCTTCTTGTATGTCTGGGCGATCGGATCGTCCGGATCTACTATGTAGTAGTCTGTGTTGCCGTTATATGCGTCGATGACCACCTTGATGGAGTTACGGATGTAGTTGGTCTTTCCGGTAAGGCTGTCCCACGGCTCGGAGTAAGGATATTTCTCCGAGGTGGTGTACGCGTCGATTATCCAGTAAAGCTTTCCGTCTACGGTGAACATATACGGATCTTCCTCGTAATCCAGATAAGGCATTATGGTCTTGACTCTTTCCTCGATATTCCTGTTGATGACTATCCTTGAGTCGCTGTTGACGTTGGATGATACCAGAAGCTTAAGACTTCTCTCTCTGATGGAGAACATGATCCTTGCAAATAAGTTCATCCTCACGCCGGCCTTGCCCTGATACTTGGTGTACTTGTTGTTGTCGCCGTCAGGATAGTCGAATTCTTTTTCGTCTGTGTTGACCAGTATATAGTCGTTGGTCAGTTCACCGAAATATATCTCGGGCCGCGTGATATTGATATCCTTTGTATCCGATTCAGGCGGTATGTTGCGGACGAGCATCTTCGGCTGTCCGCTGGCAGTGATCTCATCTACTCTGGACAGAGTCACTCCATAGCCGTGAGTATATTTAAGGTGTCTGTTGATCCACGTGTCACTTATCCTCGACTCGTCGATCTCTCTTGCCGACAGGAACGTCTGGGTCAGTTCGCCGTCGAGCACGTAACGGTCAACGTCTACGTTATTGAATTCATAGTACTGTCTGATACTCTGAGTCTGATTGTAGAATTTCTCAGTCGGAGTATAGTCGTTGATTCTTATATTATTGATAGTCTCTGCGTTCTTTGTTATATCTGACGCCGTAAGTCCCTTGGATGCAGAGAATGACTTGACGTCAACGTCGCTTAAGTCATACGCGTCTCTGGTGCATGACATATTGTATTCAAGATATTTTGATTCCTTATTGATCTCGTCAGGAGATACAACGAAGTTCTGAACGACAGCTCCCGCAGCCATTCCTATGATGCCCACGGCTATCATCGCGACCGGCGCGATAGCCATCAGCTTGAACTTTTTCCTGATAAGGCCGACAGCAAAGAGCACCGCGCCCACTACTGCCAGAACCATCAGGATCCTGTACATCCATAAGGTTATATTCACATCGGTAAAGCCTGCTCCGTATACAGCTCCTCTGTGGACCTGAAGAAGGTCGAACTGCTTAAGCAGGAACGTAACGCCGATCAGAAGGAAGACCGCAACGCCGATGGCGATAGCCTGTCCCTTTATGACGTCGAGCAGTTTCCATATGCTCTTCTTGTTTATTGACGGCGTGGTCGGTTTGCGGTAAGTCCGCTGCTGTGTCTGCTCGCCGTTGAACTGTCTTCTCAGATTTTCGAACAGATCTCCGAATCCGCCGCCCTGTCCGAATGTTCCGCTGTTGCCGGTGTATTCTCTCTGCTCCTCATACTCCGGTTCCTCGCTGCCGCCTTTCATGAAATCAGGCGTGTGCATCGAGATCAGGATACCGAAATATGCCACAGTGATGAGAATGAACACTACGAGTACGCCGAGCAGTATGCTCGTGAGCCCGTTTATGAATCCCAGCTTCAGCACGTAGAACGATATGTCGTTGTTGAAAAGCGGGTCGGTCTTGTTGAAATCCGTACTGTTGAAGAACTGCAGCACTTCGAACCACAACTGCGATGTAGCTATGTATGTGGTTATCAGGCCGAATACACCTGCAACTCCCCACGTTATCAGATTCAGTCTTTTCTCATTGGTAACCTCTGAGGACACTATCTTCTTGAAGTATCCCATCTTGATGACTTTCAGATATATGTAGGCCAGGAAAGTCACGATCAGGAAGACAGGTATTCCTATCTTCAGCTGCGTGAACAGTTTGGTCAGGAACACGCTTACGTATCCCAGTTCGTTGAACCACATAAAGTCTGTGATGAAGTTCACCAGTGCTCCGATAACAGCTATAACAATTATCACTATTATCAGAATTTTCATTCCTATTCTCTTTTTCTTGTCCACAACAAACCTCCTAACGGGGGATATACCTTAACGATTATAAGAAGTTAAACTTCGTACTTGCCCATTGAATTATCTTTAATGTCATATTGTCTATCCACTCTGCTGCCGCGCTGTCCGGCATCAGGAATTTGATACCGACTATAGCCAGCTCGCAGACGAGCAGTATGATGAGTATGGTGAGTATTATATTGAGTACTATTCTCCCTTTACTCTTTTTCTTTTTTGGAGCTTCGACGTCAGCGCCAGCGCTGTCACTATCGTCACTGCTGTCGCCAGCAACGGCTTTATCTCCATCCTCTTCGTTTTCGATATTCTTATCTTCATTTTCCTTCTCCCATGTTTCGCTTTCGAGCTCTTCGTCACCGGCTGCGTCTCCATCGGGGCCTGGTTCCCCTGTATCTTCGTCGTCTGAACGAAAGGGACGGTCAGCCTCCTCTCCGCCGGTCTGCAGGCCGTCAGTCTCGCCAAGAGCCGCCTGGTCAGCATCATTTATGCCCAGTTCGTCCTTGTCGGCCTCATCAGCCAGTCTCATCGCTTCCAGTTCCGCCATGAGCGCTGCCTTGTCGATCATTTTCGTAGCTGCGTCCCAGTCAAACTCGGAGTCTCTCTTCATGAGTTCCATCTCCTCGTCCGTCATGGG
>JAFYIC010000057.1 GCA_017538845.1 Bacillota bacterium
ATAGGATTCAGGAACGCTAAGGATATAGACGGGCTGCTGTGCCCTTATTTCATATGGCTCACGGCCGGCATGGTCCCGTGGTTCTATATACGGGATATGATACTGGCAGGCGCGGGGTGTTTCAAAAAGTACAAATTCCTGATTACAAAGCATGTATTCCCGGTATCCAATCTGCCGACGGTAATAGCGCTGTCGTTCCTTTACATTCATTTGATAATGATAGGAATATGCGTGGTGCTGTGCCTTTGCTTCGGCGTATATCCGAGCATCTACTGGCTCCAGGTACCGCTGTTTCTGTTCTTTATGGTAGTGCTTGCCGTGGTATGGAACATGGGAGCGGGGCTCCTGGCGTCCATAAGCGGGGACTTTATGGATCTGCTCAAAGCTATCAACCCCGCATTCTTCTGGTTCTCTGGGATCCTGTTCGATTCCCGGGCGCTGGAGGGAGCAGGACTGTTCTTCAAACTGAACCCCATAACATACATTGTTGAGGGCTACAGGAAAGCGTTCTGCTTCCATGAATGGTTCTGGGAAGACATGGAGTCATTCGGCTGGTTCATGCTGGTCTTCGCTGTGATGCTGGTGATCGCATTATGGCTGTACAAAAAGTTAGGGCATGTACTGACGGATATAGTTTAGAGGTGCAGTGATGGATGACAGAATCGCAGTAAAACTTGAGAACGTTTCCAAGATATACAGGATATATAAGTCCAACAGGCAGAAAGTCGCCCATGAGCTGCTGGGCCTGAACAGGGGCATTCCTCTTGAAGCGCTCAGGGATATACATCTTGAGATAAAGAAAGGCGAAAATGTCGGGATACTCGGCAGTGTGGGTTCCGGACGGAGCACGCTGTCCGGTATCATTGCGGGAACAACGCATCCGACGGAAGGAAAGGCCACCGTCAACGGGAAAGTGATGCCTGTATTCGATCTGAGGTCAGGTTTCGACATGAATTTCAACGGTCACGACAACATCCGCATAAGAGGATGCATGATGGGCTGGACGAAGAAGCAGATAGAAGAGCGGAAACAGGAGATCATCGAGTTTGCAGAGATGGAAAAGCAGATGAATCTCAAGATGAAGGGATACAAGCCTGTGGACCGGTCACGGCTGGGACTTGCGATGACCTTCATGGACGATTCCGACATAATCGTTTTCGACAGTCCGATCAAGGTGGGGACTCCCGCCCAGAGAGAAAAGTGC
This sequence comes from Bacillota bacterium, assembly GCA_017538845.1. GTDB lineage: Bacteria > Bacillota > Clostridia > Peptostreptococcales > Anaerovoracaceae > RGIG7111. The sequence goes on from JAFYIC010000057.1 coordinate 1,205, forward strand.
ATTGAAAAGATGCGTCTGTGGAGCGAGGATGAAAACCGCACGCTGATCATGGTGAACATCATATGGCAGATAACCGAACAGCTCTGTGAAAGGGGCATCGTGCTTTACAACGGTGAAATAAAGTTCGACGGGCCTTTTGAAGAAGCGGTTGAAGTATACAAGGAAAAATACAGAGTTGAAAGCACAGCCGGAAAGAAAGATTCGGAAGACGGTCCGGATGCTGATTACGCAGATGACGATTCAGCGGATTTCAATGATTTTTAGGAGGCTGGTTTGAAGAAGATCCTGATCGCCTGTTTTGTCGGGCTCATGAGATTCATATACTTTTTCATAAAGCTGGCGTCTGTGAAGGACCAGGTGACCATCATAAGCCGGCAGAGTGATGAAGAGTCTCTGGATCTGAGAATGCTCAGAGAGGAACTGGAATCCAGAGGTATCCGTGTGAACGTGCTGTGCAGAAAGCTCAGCAGAAGCATCGGATATGCTTTTCATATGCTGACGCAGATGAAATGTATAGCTACCTCAAAAGCCGTGATCATAGATTCGTACTGTATACCGGTAAGCATACTGAAGCACAGAAGGACTCTTCGTATCATGCAGATATGGCATGCCTTAAGCGCCATCAAGCAGTTCGGGAGACAGACAGTAGACAAAGAGGAAGGATCCTCACAGGTGATCGCGGATGGCATGCATATGCATGAGAATTACGACTACGTGGCGGCGCCGTCCAGAGTGACAGGCGAACACTTCTGCCGGGGGTTTGGCTGCAGCAGGAACAGGATAGTCGTACTGGGACTTCCCAGGACGGACTACATAGCGGCAGAAGATTCGGAAAGAACAAAAGAGATAAAGAAGCATTATGACCTTGGCAGAGATGGCAGAAAGATCATTCTTTACGTTCCGACTTTCAGAAGGACGAGCATGACCGACTACGCTTCCCTTGCAAGGTATATAGATAAAGACAGATACGATCTGCTCGTAAGGCTCCATCCTCTTGATGAAACGCCCAAGGAGCAGATAAAAGGGGTCACTTTTGCGGACGAATACGATTCATATGACCTGCTTAAGGCGTGTGACATCGTGATAAGCGATTATTCTTCCTTCGTGGTGGAAGCGAGCATCACCGGCAAACCCCTTTACCTGTACACATACGATATCGATCAGTACGAGGCCATGAACGGTCTCAACGTTCATTTCAGTGAGGAAGCCGTAGGAAAGTATCAGTTCAGGGACGCAGAGGAACTGGCTGCGGAACTTGAAAATGATTACGACTATGAAGCGCTGACAGACTTCAGGAAGAAATTCATCGAAGTGGCGCCGGGAACATGCACCGGGAAGATGGCGGATTTCATTGAAGAGAGAATGATCAGATCAAGGAGTCAGAGTTGAGCGACAGTAAACCTCTCGTAATAGTTCTTTCAAGGAACTACTCCACAGGACTGGGAGTCATCAGATCTCTGGGTGCCGCAGGGTACACGGTGGATCTGATAGCGAGCGTCAAAAAGAAGGGCAGCGCAGTAATAGCATCTTCCAGCAGATATGTAAGGAAGTCGCTTGAAGTCCTTTCGACTAAAATACAGGGCGATGATGGTGAAGATATCATCAGAGCTCTTCTTTCATATTCTTCAGAAACAGACCGGAAAAAGGTCATTTTCCCCGTTGATGATTTCACGGCTTTCGTTGTGGCAAACAACAGGGAACGTCTCAGTAAAGACTTTGTATTCCCGGACCTGCTGGGCGAAGACAGGGTACCGCTTGAAAAATACATGGACAAGGTCATACAGGCCGGCATAGCCACCGGTCACGGACTTCATGTACCCAGACACTGGGTTGTATCCGTGGAAGGTGACATAAAACTGTGTGATGACATCACATATCCATGCTTCGTAAAACCCCTCCAGAGCATATCCGGTCAGAAGATGGAGATGGGCGTTTTTGATTCGGAAGAGGATCTGAAAGCGCATCTATGCAAAATGAAGGAGTTCTACAGCAACAGGAGCGTCCTTATCCAGGAGTATCTGGACATAGAAGAGGAATACGACATCTGCGGGGTCTGTCTTGATCAGGAGATAATCATACCGGCAGTCATTGAGAAGACCAGGATAGCGGGATATGAAAAGGGCGTGACTATGTCCGGAACGCTGGTTCCCACAGACGTGCTGGGAGATACGGCAGGAAAGATCACGAATATGATGAAGAGCCTGCGCTACATGGGCATGTTTGACCTTGAGCTTATAAAGAGCAGGGGAAAGATATACTTCAACGAGATCAATTTCCGCAGCGGCGGTCCTAATTTCTCATATTTCCTGAACGGCGCCAACCTGCCTGCCATAGTGGCAGACGAGCTGACGGGGAAAAAGCATAACAAAGATCATGAGACGGTGGACAGCTACGGAAAATCCTTTGTATATGAAAAAGTCGCATGGGAAGATTACATGCGCGGATATATGACAAAAGATGATTTCCTCGACTGCATCAATAACAGCGACTACAGGCTTCTGGAAAACGCAGATGATCCGGAGCCGGGAAAACACTTCAGCAGGCGCATCAGGATGAGCGCCATTAAACACAGAGCGCTTCAGATGGCAGGAAAGGAAAAAAGAGCGGAGAAACCGGTGCAGAAGGCCGATAAGGCATCAGGCTGCGATGTAGTCATCACGGGCCGTAATTCAGGCAATCTGCTTGCTATGGCAAGGGATATGGGCATGGCAGGATACAGCGTATGCGTGCTCAGGCTGTACAAGACCAGACCGAAAGCATCGCAGATACTCAGAAAAATGAAACCGGAAGCGTACAGCATGTATGTGAAAGAGTATC
>JAFYIC010000058.1 GCA_017538845.1 Bacillota bacterium
ACCGGCATTCCGGAGAATCCCAGCTCGGCAAGTTTGTCTATCTGTTTCTGTGCTGCCGGAAGGATATTCACGTCTGCCGCGTGATATACCTTCTTCGCAACGGCTTCTATCTTTTCTTCTATGGACAGGTCGTCTTCATAGCTGAATGTGAAATTCTTGTCCTCATCGCAGAGCCTTACCACCTCTTCAGCAAGAGCGATGCCGCCTTCGCCGCCTTTCGCCCATACCTGGGAAAGCGCCACGTTCACGCCCAGTTCTTTGCACTTTTCTTCAACGAGAGCAAGTTCAGCATCCGTATCCGTCGGAAAAGCGTTGATGGCAACTACTGCCGGAAGGCCGTATACCTTTGTGATGTTCTCCACGTGCTGGAGCAGGTTGGGAAGACCTTTTTCAAGAGCTGCCAGGTCTTCTTTTTCCAGATTGCCCTTTGCCACTCCGCCGTGATGTTTCAGAGCTCTTACCGTAGCCACGATGACTACCGCGTCAGGTGTGAGCCCTGCCATACGGCACTTGATGTCCAGGAATTTCTCCGCGCCAAGGTCAGCGCCGAATCCTGCCTCGGTAACGATGTAATCGCCTGTCTTCAGGGCCATCTTTGTGGCCATTACCGAGTTGCATCCGTGGGCTATGTTGGCGAAAGGTCCGCCGTGCACGAATGAAGCCGTATGCTCGAGTGTCTGTACCAGGTTCGGCTTGAGAGCGTCTTTCAGCAGAGCTGTCATTGCGCCCTGAGCCTGAAGCTGTCCTGCCGTTACCGGCTCGTCACCGTATGTGTATCCCACTACTATGCGGGAAATCCTCGCCTTAAGATCGTCGATGCCGTCTGCCAGGCAGAGGATCGCCATGATCTCGCTTGCAACTGTTATATCATATCCATCTTCTCTCGGAGTTCCGTTTGGCTTTCCGCCAAGTCCGTCTACTATGTTCCTAAGCTGTCTGTCGTTCATGTCGACGCATCTTCTCCAGGTGATCTTCCTGGGGTCGATGCCCAGCTCGTTGCCCTGCTGGATATGGTTGTCCAGCATTGCCGCCAGCAGGTTGTTGGCTGCGCCGATGGCGTGCATGTCACCTGTGAAATGCAGGTTGATATCCTCCATGGGAACTACCTGTGCGTATCCGCCGCCTGCAGCTCCGCCTTTGATACCGAATACAGGTCCGAGTGAAGGTTCTCTCAAAGCAACGATGGAATTCTTTCCGATCTTCCTGAGGCCGTCTGCCAGACCTACCGTAGTCGTGGTTTTTCCTTCACCGGCCGGTGTAGGTGTGATGGCCGTCACCAGAATCAGTTTGCCGTTTTCCCTGTCTTTTCTGTCCTCAAGAAAGCTGAAATCGATCTTTGCCTTGTACTTTCCGTAGTGCTCAAGGTATTTTTCATCGATGCCGGCTCCCGCCGCGACCTCTGTGATAGGGCTCATTTCTGTTTCCTGTGCTATCTGGATATCAGATTTCATTTTTCTCCTCCTGTAAGATGGTTGAATATGTATTAAAAAGATAAAAGCCCATACTTCCGCCAGACTTCCTGCCCGGTCCGTATGTGCCGAAATTACAAGTAAATAATATCATTTTACCGTGTGATTATCAATACATTCGGGTCAGTACTTTATGTTTTTCAGGAACGACTTTCTGTGGATGGGACAGATGCCGTGTTCCTTTATTCCCTCGTAGTGGGCTTTGGTGCCGTAGCCCTTGTTGGAATCAAAAGCATACCATGGATACTGCTCGTGATACTCGACCATCTGCCTGTCCCTGGTGACCTTGGCAATGATGGATGCGGCAGCTATGGAAACGCTCTTGCTGTCGCCGTGTATTATGGACGTCTGGGGGGTCTTTGCCCCTTCGATCTTTATTGCGTCGAAAAGAATGTGCTGGATGTGGGGAAGGCCCTTCTTCTCCAGTTCCTCATTGGCGCTTATTATGGCCCGGATCATGGCCTGTTTGGTCGCCTGCAGGATGTTGATTTTGTCAATCACGTCGTGTTCCACCTGTCCTACGCCTATGGCGATGGCCTGCTCCTTTATCGTGTCGAAAAGCTCGTCTCTCTTTTTCGGGGTCAGTTTCTTGGAATCGTCCACTCCAAGCACGTCAAAACCTACGGGAAGCACCACTGCAGCGGCAACTACCGGTCCTGCCAGGGGGCCTCTTCCCACTTCATCGACTCCGGCGATATAGCTTACGCCCGACTCGTAAAGTTCTTCCTCGTATTTCTTCATTTCCGCCAGACGCTTCTTCTGAAGCTTCTCACGTTCCGCTTTTTTCATCTGCTCCGCCTTTTATTCTTCCGGCCACTCCAGGGTGATCCTGCCGATCTTCCCGCTGCGGAATTCATCCAGTACCGTGTTAGCAGTCCTGGTATAGTCTATCCTCTTGCCCGGCATGAGGAACCCCCGCTTTTCGGCGATGGCTTCCATGTCCTCAAGAGCCGTTTTTTTTATCCCGTCCAGTTTGTATCTTTCTTTCAGCAGTTCCGGGTATCCCTCCCGCAGAACCTTTATCAGTTCAAGGGCAAGGGTCTCGGTATCCAGGATCTCGTCCTTTATGGAACCGCAGAAAGCCAGGTCGAGTCCCACCTTCTGATCCTCGAATTTCGGCCAAAGTATGCCCGGCGTGTCCAGAAGCTGCATGCCGTTTTTCAGGGTCAGCCACTGTTTGCCTTTGGTGACGCCCGGCCTGTCGCCCACCTGGGTGCTTTTCCTTCCCATCATTCTGTTAATAAGGGAAGATTTGCCCACGTTGGGCACACCAACGATCATCATCCTGAAAGCCTTCTGCCGCTGAGACTCGCTGTTCTTTTTCGCCTGCTCATCCTCCAGCATTTTGAAAAGCTTCTTCACGCCTTCGCCGGACATGCAGTTCATGATAAGCACGCGGCTTCCGTCCGCTCTCATCTTCTCCGCCCAGAGTTCGTTGGCTTTTTCGTCGGAAAGGTCGCTCTTGTTCAGGACGATCACCCGGGTCTTGCTGCCGGTGAGTTCGTGGATGATAGGGTTCCTGCTGGATACAGGTATCCTGGCGTCGACCACCTCGATGACCACGTCGACCATCTTCATATTCTCTTTTATCAGTTCCCTGGTCTTTTTCATGTGGCCGGGGTACCAGTTGATGTTCTCTATCATTGTTCTCAGCCGGATTATCCTCCGGCTCCTCTCCGCTTCCTATTATACCACTAGCGCGTTGTTTCTGCACTTGCTGTGGCCCTGTCGCAGGGATTGTCCGCGACGCTTCCGGGAAAATAAAAAAACACCGCCGTTATAGCGGTGTTTTCGTCTCGTTTCTTAGAAGAACTACTCTTCTGCCGGTGCTTCCTCAGCCGGAGCTTCCTCTGCAGGTGCTTCTTCTGCAGGTGCTTCCTCTGCAGGAGCTTCCTCAGCCGGAGCCTCTTCTGCAGGCGCTTCTTCAGCCGGAGCCTCTTCTGCAGGCGCCTCTTCAGCAGGTGCTTCTTCTGCTGCAGCGGCTGCTTCCTCAGCTGCCTTGGCTTCTGCTTCTGCCTTAGCCTTAGCTTCTGCTTCAGCCTGCTTCGCTGCTTCCAGAGCCTCAGCCTCAGCCTTAGCTTCCGCTTCAGCCTTTTCGATAGCTGCGAGCTGCTCTTCAGTGTAGATCTTAGCCTTTATCTTAGCTGACTTACCTGTTCTTTCTCTCATGTAGTTCAGCTTGGCTCTTCTTACATCACCCTGTTTAACCAGTTCGATCTTTTCGATGAGCGGTGAATGGAGCGGGAAAGTTTTTTCTACACCAACGCCGGATGCGATCCTTCTTACTGTGAACGTCTCTTCGATACCGCCGTGCTGTCTCTTGAGTACGAATCCTTCGAATACCTGGACTCTTTCTCTTGATCCTTCTTTGATCTTGATATGCACTTTTACAGTATCGCCCACGTTGAAAGCAGGGATATCGCTCTTCTTATATTCCTGTGCGATTGACTGCATAATATCCATTGCTTCTTCCTCCTTCCTTCCAAGACGTTCTTGGCACACTTCCTGTAACCAGAGGACCGCCCGTAGTAACTTCAACATTTTAGCACGCGATTTTTGTGTTTGCAAGGGTTTCAGGGCAAAAAACGCCCAAAATTCCACCGATGTTTTCGCAACAAACCGTATATTCACCACACCTTTAGTTTCACAATTATTAAAACACTAAAATGTTGAGGATAAATTAAATATATAGAATTATCCTCAACACTTTCTCATTTGCTGCTACGAAAACCTTCTTTTTTTGACTGTTCATAGGCT
>JAFYIC010000059.1 GCA_017538845.1 Bacillota bacterium
GCAGAAAAGGAAGGTTTTACCGCTACTGACGATGCGGCCGTGGCAGAGAATGCGGGCGCTGCCGTAAAGATAGTGGAAGGGACTTACGATAATATCAAAGTTACGACGAAAGAGGATGTGCCGATGGAGATGCGTGTGGGGACAGGATTTGATGTCCATGAATTCACGGAAGGAAGACCGCTGGTGCTGGGAGGCGTGGAGATACCTTATGACAAAGGCCTTGCGGGCCACTCGGACGCGGACGTGCTGATCCACGCGGTGATGGACGCTCTTTTGGGGGCGGCAGCCGCGGGAGACATAGGCAAGCACTTCCCCGACACGGACGATTCCTGGAAAGACGTTTCCAGCGTCCTGCTTCTTGAAAAAACAAATGAAATAATAGGGGCTGAAGGCTACAAACCTTCCAATATAGATGTTACACTAATAGCTGAACGGCCTAAGATATCAGAATATACCGGGCAGATGGAGGAAAACATCGCAAAAGCTCTGGGAACAGACCCGGCTGCCGTCAGCGTCAAAGCAACGACGACAGAAGGACTTGGATTCACCGGCAGAGGCGAGGGCATTGCGGCCCAGGCCATCTGCGCGATCAGTAAATAAAAAGGCAGAGACGAAGCTCTGCGCGAAAAGTAACAGCGAGGAGAAATCAGAAAAATGAGACTTTCAAAAATGCACCTTAAGACTTTACGTGAAGTTCCTGCGGAAGCGGAGATACCCAGTCACATCCTGCTGCTCAGATGCGGCATGATCAGGAAACTGGTATCCGGAGTATACGGCTTCATGCCACTGGGACAGAGATCCCTCAGAAAGGTCGAGGAGATCGTAAGGCAGGAAATGGATGCTGCCGGAGCCCAGGAAGTGCTTATGTCCGCCGTACAGCCGGCAGAACTGTGGGAAGAGTCCGGAAGGTGGTACGCTTACGGACCGGAACTCTGGAGACTGAAGGACAGGAACGGAAGAGATTTCTGCCTCGGACCTACACACGAAGAGATCTTCACTGATATAGCAAGGGACGACATCAGTTCATACAGACAGCTGCCCACCATGCTCTATCAGATACAGACGAAATACAGAGACGAAGCAAGACCCAGATTCGGTCTTATGAGGAGCAGGGAATTCATAATGAAGGACTGCTACTCCTTCGACAGAGACGATGCGGGACTTGATGAGAGCTACCGGATAATGTACGACGCCTACTCCAAGGTGTTCACAAGATGCGGCCTTACGTTCAGACCTGTAGAAGCGGACTCGGGAGCCATTGGTGGAAGCAACTCCCATGAGTTCACGGCTTTTTCCGAAGTGGGCGAAAGCGAGATTGCCTACTGTGAAAGCTGCGACATGGCGGCTACATCAGAGCGTGCCGAGTGCGTCGACGATCCGGCCACGGAAGCAGAACTCCTCCCAATGGAGGAAGTGCACACACCGGGGACAAAGACCATCGAGGAAGTGGCAGATTATCTGGGACTGGACAAGAAACAGACCATGAAGGCGCTGCTTTTCGCGGTATACGATGAAGAGGGCCAGGTGAAGGAATACGTTGCCGCTTTCGTAAGAGGCGACAGAGACCTGAACATGACCAAACTGGTCAACGCCCTGGATATACCTGAACACGCCATCGAATTCGCGGATGAAGAAAAGATGGGCGCTGTTACAGGCAGCGTTGGCGGATTCACGGGGCCTGTGGGACTTCACGACTGCAGGATAGTAGTTGACAGCGAGTTGCCGGGACAGAAGAACCTGTGCGCGGGAGCCTGCAAGGAAGACCACCATCTGCTGAACGTGAATTTCGACAGGGACTACAAAGCAGACCTGATCACCGACATCAAGATGATCAAAGAGGGAGATCCATGTCCCGTATGCGGAAAGCCTATAAAGATGACGAGAGGCATCGAGGTAGGGCAGGTATTCAAGCTGGGCACCAAGTACAGCGAGTCTATGGGAGCCACATACAAAGATGAGAACATGACAGACCAGCTGATCGTCATGGGATGCTACGGAATAGGCATCACAAGGACCCTGTCAGCGGTCATCGAACAGCATCACGATGAGAACGGTATAATCTGGCCTCTGTCGGTAGCGCCGTACCACGTGATCATCACAGAGATCAAGCCGGGCGACGAGGCTCAGGATAAAGTCGCAGAAGACATATATGAAAAACTGCAGGCGGCAGGAGTTGAAGTCCTGCTGGACGACAGGAAGGAAAGACCGGGCGTCAAGTTCAAGGACGCGGATCTGATCGGCATACCTGTACGCATAACAGTCGGCAGAGGCGCCGCAGACGGACAGGTGGAATACAAGCTCCGCCGTGATGCGGACAAGGAAGACATCTCCGTTGAAGAGGCGATCTCAAGAGCCATCGAAATAGTAGAGAAAGAAGGCAGAGGATAAGTGCCCGGGGCGGAAAGCCCGTGTGACACGGACATCCCGCTGCCGGAATGGGCAGAGAAATGAAAGAGAAGGAGAAAGGCAATTTCAAAACACTTGCGAAGCTTTTCTTTTCGTTCTTTCGCATAGGCCTGTTCACCATAGGCGGCGGCATGGCCATGCTGCCGGTGATCCAGCGGGAAGTCGTTGAGAACAAAAAGTGGCTGGACGAGGATGAGATGCTGGAGTGCGTGGCATTGAGCCAGGCGCTGCCGGGAGTCATCGGAGTCAGCTGCGGTACATACATAGGAAAGAAACTTTATGGGCTCAGAGGGTCGATAGTCGCGACCCTGGGAGTGGTGCTCCCGTCCATACTGTGCATAATAGCGGTGGTATATATCCTGGACGCGGTGGAAGGAAACCCGTACGTTGACGGCGCCCTGACAGGAGTCAAGGCCGCTGTTACGGGAAGCATTCTGGTCACAGTGTGGAAGATGGGAAAGAAAGCCATAAAGGACGTTTTCGGATGGTGCGTAGCCATAGCGGCATTCGTGATGATAGCCGTTTTCAAGTGGAACGCAGTCTGGGCAGTAGTATTTGCCGTCGCGGCAGGACTGATTGCCGTTTTCGCCGGGAAGATCTCCGGTAAGGAAAGCGGTGATAACACATGAAACTGCTCATACTGTTCGCATCGTTTTTCAAAATAGGAATATTCGGATACGGCGGCGGAACAGGGATGCTGCCCCTCATATTCCAGACAGTACAGGACCTGGGACTGGTAACGGAAAAGCAGTTTGCCGATCTGGTGGCAGTTTCGCAGGTGACGCCGGGACCCATAGCGGTGAACGCGGCCACCTTCGTAGGCTTTTCATCCGAAGGCCTTGCCGGAGCGCTGATCGCCACACTGGGCGTGGTCATACCGTCATTTGTTCCGATACTCATAGTCATGAGGCTCATGGACAAATACCGCGACACCACAGTACTGACGGGAATAATGAAAGGCGTAAAGCCCGCAACGCCGGCGCTGATCGCGGCAGCTGTGATATTCGTCGCCCAGACCTGTATCGTTAACTGCGACGTCTTTTCCACCACGCTTATCGCCCAGTGGAGGGACATGATAAACTGGATACCCCTGGCAATGTGCGCCGTGACGGTGGTCATGGTGGGACGGTTCAAAGTGAGCCCGATGATCGCATACGGGGTGATGGCGCTGATAGGAGCTTTCGTCTGCAGATA
>JAFYIC010000060.1 GCA_017538845.1 Bacillota bacterium
CGGCATGCTTCTTAAGTGTTACTGTAAGTGACTTTTCCGGAGTGCTTCTTGTGATTTCCTCACATGTGGAAACCGTCATTCCTCTGAGACCTGGGGTAGTCGGATTGTATTTCTTGATTCCCATTTTACTAATTACCTCCTACTATAGACTCTGGAAGAATTCGATCTCTTTACTGTCGTCGGTCAAAGTCACAATAGCTTTCTTGGTGGCAGCTGTCATACCTTTGTTTCTTCCCATTCTCTTCTCTTTGCCTTTAACGTTCATTATGTTTACTTTTTTAACTTCCACATCGAAGATCTCTTCTACAGCATCTCTGACCTGAGTCTTGTTCGCTCTTACATCGACCTTGAATGTGTATTTCTTGTTCTGAGCATCAGCCATACTTCTTTCAGAGATGACCGGCTTTCTTATGATGTCGTAAGGAGTCATTATGCATACACCTCCTGGATCTTTTCTATCGCGTCTTTCGTTACGATGAAGTTCGTATGGTTGATTATTTCATATACGTTCATCGTCGAAACCAGCGCGGTTCTTACTCCCGGGATGTTGGCAGCTGACTTGACAACGTTGTCGTCCTTTTCAGCTGTAACTATGAGAGCTTTCTTTGCTGCGTTTACGTTTTCCAGCACCTTTACCATTTCCTTTGTCTTCGGCTCGTCGAATTTCAGTTCATCGAGTACGATGATCTCATTTTCAGCCACCTTTGAAGAAAGGATGGATTTCATCGCCAGTCTTCTCAGTTTCTTAGGAACTGAATATCTGTAGCTTCTCGGCTTTGGTGCGAATACTACTCCGCCGCCTATCTGTGAAGGGTCAGTTGTTGAACCCTGTCTGTGACGGCCCGTTCCCTTCTGACGGAAAGGCTTGCGGCCTCCGCCTCTGACTTCGCCTCTGGTCTTTGCTGACTGTGTTCCCTGTCTCTGGTTTGCCAGATAGTTCTTTACAACGGCGAGAACGGCGTTTTCATTTGGCTCTATACCAAAGATCTCATCATTGAGCTCTATTGTTCCGGCATCCTGTCCTGCCATGTTCAGCACTTTTACTGTTGCCATTTCGTTTCCTCCTTTCTGAAGTCCTATTTATCCTGTCCTTTGACTGCATACTGGATCTTCAGAAGTCCGCCTTTGTTGCCCGGAACTGCGCCTTTGACCAGCATGAGGTTTCTGTCTTCAATAACTTTTACTAATACCACGTTCTGAACTGTTACAGTTTCGTTGCCCATTCTTCCGGGAGCCTTATTGCCTTTGAATACTCTTCCCGGATAGGATGCGCCTGCCAGCGCTCCGGCCAGTCTCTTGTGTTTTGAACCGTGGCTCATAGGTCCTCTGTGATGTCCGTGTCTCTTGATGTTGCCCTGAGTACCTTTACCTTTTGATGTTCCCGTTACGTCCAGTTTGGAACCAACTTCGAAATCAGCGACTGTGATGATCTGTCCGACCTCGTATGTCTCGCCTTCTTCCGGTTTGAACTCTGTCAGGTTTCTCTTTACCTGGACACCGGCCTTTTCGAAGTGTCCTGTCATCGGCTTGTTCACTCTCTGCGGTTTCGCATCTTCAAAGCCGATCTGAACTGCGTCATATCCGTCAGTCTCAACAGTCTTGATCTGCGTTACTGCTGCAGGGCCTGCTTCAATGACCGTTACCGGAATAACTTCACCTGTCTCGGCAAATATCTGAGTCATTCCGACTTTTCTGCCTAAAATCGTTTTCATATTTTTCCTCCTGATTCTTACAGCGGATCGGTTTCCCGATCATACTAAGGGGAGTTCCCTTATTCTGCTTTATTAAAGTTTTAATTCGATCTCGACTCCAGCCGGCATGTCCAGCTTGGTCAGAGCATCAGTCGTCTTTGCTGTAGCGCTTGTGATGTCGATGAGTCTCTTGTGAGTTCTCTGCTCGAACTGCTCTCTTGAGTCCTTATACTTGTGTACCGCTCTCAGGATGGTGATTACTTCCTTCTCTGTCGGAAGCGGTATAGGACCGGAAACATCCGCGCCTGTCTTCTTGGCTGTCTCTACGATCTTTGCAGCCGACTGGTCCAGCAGCGCGTGATCATAAGCCTTGAGTTTGATTCTGATTTTCTGTAATTCGCTCATTGTCTTCCTCCTGTAATTGATTTTGTTACGTTTTCGCTATTCTCGTATCAGGGGTCTCTTTGATGAAGATTTTTTTGTTTTTTCAAATCTTCGGTCTGCTTTTCCGTGTGCTCTTGCAGGCTGTAAGCCTGTATTTCCTGCGGATCACAAGGTTTTTACACCTTTAGCACACGCTTCCGTGTGTATCCTGTATGACCACAGAATAAAAAGCAGCGGATCCCTTCGCCCCCGTCCTGCGGGGACAATTCTCAGCAGAAATTACCTGATAGCTCAGCAACTTCCTGCCTCTACGCCTGATTCCGCAAGCTTATACAGTTTATAACAAGGTTATTGAATATGCAAGAGTTTTTTAGAAAAAAGTTGAATGATTTTTTGACTTTTTTTGAGGCAAAAATCCAGTGTTATCAAGGGTTGCAGAGCGCGCGTCTTGTACACGCGTCCTTGCGTTTCCTATATGCTGATTCTCCCTGTTGCACAAAAACCCCAATATGTTGGCGATATTTTTTATATATACACATTATCGCCAACTTTTCAGGCTTTGCAGGCCCCAGAAAACTGTGCTTTCCCCCGATCATTACCGGATTATAACTTTCGACGTTTTCCGACACGCCCGAATCGTTGAAACGTTGGCGATAAATATAAAAATGGGAAAATGTCGCCAACACTTTCCCATTCTCAAGATTCGTTTGTTTTTCAGACCTGAAATCCGGCTTAGAATCCCAGATCCTCATTGACCATTATCACGTGGATGCGTCCTGTCGTGCACATGCGCGTGACTACAGTCATGGAACAAATGGTGTGGGCCTGTATACCGCAGTCTACACATTTGCCTGTCTCAGTGCATGGTGACGGGATACCCAGTCTGATCGCATTGGCCGGTGTGGCTTCCTGGCTTATCCTTTTCAGCGCTGAATCCAGATCCGGGCACACTTTGTTCATGCCTATGACAACGATTACTTTCTTCGGTCCGAAGCACAGGGCTGCCACCCGGTTGCCGTTTCCGTCCGTATTGGCAAGTATGCCATCGATAGTTACAGCGTTTGTTCCCATGAAGAAAACGTCCGAGGTAAGCGCTCTCGCCTTTTCCGCGAACTGCTCTTCCTTTGTTTCGGGAGCATACCCGTCTATAACCTCTATCTCTCCTGCCGCGTCTCTCTTGCGGAGTTCGTCTCTTACGCCAAGCTGGTCCAGAGTAACTGAGCCGCCCCAGGAGACTTTCATGCCTTCTGAAACGAAACTCAGCGCACGCTCCCTGGCTTCTTCCACAGTCTCGCAAAACTCGGCGGTAAATCCGCGCTTTTCAAAATTCTTTACAAGGTACTGCCCTTTTCTTCTGTTGGCTTCCTTAACGTTGTCATTGATCATCGGATATCCCTCCTGTTTTGTCGGTCGCCAGGTATTGCGCCTTCTGTCGGTCGCCCGGTATCGTGCTTCCTGTCAGTCGCCCAATATCACGCTGCCGCCTATGAACTCCCTCAGTATGGAGTTGTTGGCAATTATGGAATCGTCTTCGATGGTTTCAAAGAATTCCAGTATCCTGAGAATGTTTACTGCCGTTGCGTGTTCTTCTTGGTCTTTTCCTATGTTGCGAAGAAGGCTTTCAACATATTTC
>JAFYIC010000061.1 GCA_017538845.1 Bacillota bacterium
GAAACGCATCTCTCGCCTTCCGCAAGGATGCCCATATGTCCGCCCAGGCACGGTCCGCAGGTAGGTGTGGAAACGATGCAGCCTGCGTCGATGAAGATATCGATATATCCGCGCTTGATGCATTCCTTGTAGATGCTCTGTGTTGCCGGGATCACGATGCCGCGCACATCTTTATGGATGTGTTTGCCTTTGAGTATCTCAGCGGCAGCCTCCATATCTTCGATACGGCCGTTGGTGCATGATCCGATGACTACCTGATCGATAGAAATGTCTTCCACCTGACTGATCGGTTTCGTATTTTCGGGAAGGTGAGGGAAAGCCACCGTCGGTTCGATCTTCGAAAGATCGATCTCGAAGGTCTTCTCATACTCGGCGTCTTCGTCAGCTTCATAGACTTTGTATTCCCTGTTCACGCGGCCTTCCATATAGTCTTTGGCCACCTGATCAACCGGGAAGATTCCGTTCTTTGCGCCGGCTTCGATGGCCATGTTGGCGATACACAGTCTGTCATCCATGGAAAGGTTCGCCACGCCGTCGCCGGTGAATTCCATTGAACGGTACAGGGCGCCTTCCACGCCGATCATACCGATTATATGCAGTATCACATCTTTTCCGCTTACGTATTTCCCGGGTTTTCCCGTAAGGACGAATCTGTATGCTTCAGGTATCTTGAACCAGGCCTGGCCTGTGGCGATGCCCGCGGCAAGATCCGTGCTTCCCACTCCTGTTGAGAAAGCTCCGAGCGCGCCGTAGGTACACGTATGTGAGTCCGCTCCGATTATCGCGTCTCCCGCGGCCACCAGGCCTTTTTCCGGAAGAAGCGCATGCTCGATGCCCATTTCGCCTACGTCGTAAAAGTTATCGATGTCGAATCTTCTGGCGAAAGTCCTGCACTGCTTGCACTGTGCGGCTGATTTGATGTCCTTGTTCGGTGTGAAGTGATCCATTACCAGCGAGATCCTGCTTTTGTCGAAAACGCTGTCGAATCCTGCTTTTTCAAACTCATTGATAGATACCGGGCCGGTGATGTCGTTGGCCAGCACCATGTCCAGATCGGCTCTGATGAGCTGCCCGGCTTTGACGCTGTCAAGACCTGCGTGGGCTGCCAGTATCTTCTGAGTCATTGTCATTCCCATATCAGATGTTCCTTTCTTTTATATATCCCGGTCCCGCAGGAGACCGGAGGTTTTCTATTTTACGAATTTATCGACTCTGTTCTGCCTGTTCAGCGCGCTTACAAGAGCGTTGACCGAGGCCAGGATGATATCGTCGTGGATGCCTACGCCCCAGAAGATATTCCCGTCGTTATCCTCGATGCATATGTATCCCACAGCCCTTGACGTGGAGTCTGATTCCAGCGCGTGTTCATAGTAAGTTATGAACTTGTAGTCGAAGGTGTAAGGACTCTTCTTCAGCGCGTTACTGATGGCGTCAAGACGTCCGTTGCCGACAGCCGACAGGTCGTAGGACTTGCCCTTGATAGTCACGTTGATGTTTACGCGCATTCCGTCGGGAGCTCCGGACTTGTCGAAGTCGGGAGCCTTCTGGAAGGTGGCGTCGGTTATATCTATAGGATCGAATACGTTGATGTATTCCTTTTCGAACTCCTTCATTACCTGCTCAGGCGAAAGCTCCTGGTGGCGCTTGTCGGAGATGTCCTTGATCAGATAGCCCAGTTCCTCGCGCATTTCCTTCGGTACCTTGTAGCCGAAGTTCTGCTGGAGTATGTAGGCCACGCCGCCCTTGCCGGACTGGCTGTTGATCCTGATCACGTCCGCCTCGTATTCCCTGCCCACGTCCGTCGGGTCGATGGGAAGGTAAGGAACTGTCCACCTGCCGGGATCTTTTTCCTCTCTGTATTTCATTCCCTTGGCTATGGCGTCCTGATGTGAACCGGAGAATGCCGCGAATACAAGTCTGCCGCCGTAAGGCTGACGGGGGTGCACTCTCAGGTCGGTGAACTTCTCATAATTCTCCACAACCTCAGGCATATTGCTGAAGTCAAGCTTCGGGTCCACGCCGTGAGAGAACATATTCATGGCCAGAGTAATGATGTCCACGTTACCGGTACGCTCGCCGTTTCCGAACAGGGTGCCTTCGATTCTGTCGCCACCGGCCAGCAGGCCCAGCTCGGCGTCCGCCACGGCTGTTCCCCTGTCATTGTGGGGGTGGAGTGAAATGATGACGTTCTCCCTGTTGTTCAGATTATCCGACATATATTCGATCTGGCTGGCATACACGTGAGGCATTGACATCTCTACTGTAGCCGGAAGATTGATTATGACTTTGTGATCCGGATCCGGTTCCCATACGTCTATGACCGCGTTGCATATTTCCAGGGCGAATTCCGGCTCTGTGCCGGTGAAACTCTCGGGAGAGTATTCGAACTGGAAGTCGGTTCCGTATGCGGCCGTTTCCTTCGCCGCGTATTCCTTTATCATCTTCGCGCCGGAGACCGCGATATCTATTATCTCTTTCTTATCTGCCTTGAACACCTGCTCCCTCTGGGCTACAGAGGTGGAGTTGTACAGGTGAACGACGGCGCGTCTGGTTCCTTTCAGCGCTTCGAAAGTCTTTTTGATTATATGTTTCCTGGACTGGGTGAGTACCTGTACCGTCACGTCGTCCGGGATAAGATCGTTGTCTATAAGTGCGCGCAGTAGTTCGTATTCCGTTTCCGAAGCGGCCGGGAAGCCTACCTCGATCTCCTTGAAGCCCAGTTTCACCAGGAACTGGAAGAATTCCAGCTTTTCTTCCAGGGTCATGGGCACGATAAGGGCCTGGTTGCCGTCGCGCAGGTCAACGCTGCACCAGATAGGCGCTTCGGTGATATGGTCCTTTTTCGTCCATTTCATTTCACATTCCGGAGGCGGAAAGTAACCAATGCGGTATTTTTCGTAGTTTTTCATTTGTCCGTCCTTTCAGTCGGTCTCAGGTGTCTTCGCGAAAAAAACACCTTCACCTCATATGCTTTTGCATAAAGAGACGAAGGCTCACACATACAGAGCATCCGCGGTACCACTCTTATTGGCTCCGGCCATCACCGGATCCCACTCATAAGGTTCTGCTCGGGGGTGAGACATCTCTCGGTATCGTGCAGCTTTTCACCGGCCGCTGCTCTCTGATACGATACGCTGATGAGAAATTTATTCCCGTCATCGCAAAGTTTCGCGTATT
This sequence comes from Bacillota bacterium, assembly GCA_017538845.1. Taxonomy (GTDB): domain Bacteria; phylum Bacillota; class Clostridia; order Peptostreptococcales; family Anaerovoracaceae; genus RGIG7111. The sequence goes on from JAFYIC010000061.1 coordinate 3,178, forward strand.
TATTATTTATATTCCCGCGCCCCTTGAAATACAAATGTTTCAAGGCCGCGCTTGATATAGAGTATACATTAGCATGAAGCCCCGTGTCAACAGTGAAAAAGCGTTTTTTTCAACGAAAAACACAGGTTTTCGCAGCTATCTTCACATTGCATTATACAGGCTGATAAAGTATCATAGAAGGGTAGTATGATTTCATAAAGCCCGTAGCTTTCGCATGATGGGCAGGGGGACGGATATGCGGACACAGCACTACAGATTCAAGAGAAGATTTTTCGTTATACTCGGGGTTTTCATAGTATGCACCATTGCTTTTATTGCGCTCATGGTCAGCTGTACCGACGCGAAGCACGATGAGGAGAAAAAAGCAAAAGAGATACCTGTCCACAAAGCCTCTCTGATATGTTTCGGGGATGACCTTTTCCACGATGTGGTATATCAGGCTTATGAAGATGACGGGTATGACTTTTCACCTATATTCAAACACGTGAAAAAGGAAATAGACAAGGCGGACATCGCCTGCATCAACCAGGAGACCATGCCGGTAAAGAGCGGATATTCCGGATATCCCATGTTCGGCACGCCTATCCAGATCATAGATACGCTCCATGACGTGGGCTTCGACGTGGTGCTGCAGGCTTCCAACCACTCCGCCGACAAGGGCAGCGACGCCATAAGGCGCATGCTCAGATACTGGAAGGAAAACTATCCTGAAGTGAAGGTGCTGGGAGTCCACCGCACGGAGGAAGACGCGGATAAGATCAAAGTGCTGAAGAAGAACGGCATGACGTTCGCGCTCCTGAACTACACATATGACCTGAACGGGCTGTCACTTCCCGCCGGGAAGGAATACATGATCGACATGCTCACCTGGGACAACAAGGAAAAGATCAAAGAGGACATAAAGAAAGCCCGCAAGTACGACTTTGTCATCGTATTCCCGCATTGGGGCATCGAATACCAGTACGAACCGGTGGAGGATCAGAAAAAATGGGCGCGTTTCTTCGCCGATGAAGGCGTAGACGTGGTAATCGGCATGCACCCCCACGTAATAGAGCCGGTGAAGGTGATCAAAGGCAAGAACGGCAACAGGATGGTATGCTTCTATTCCCTGGGCAATTTCGTTTCCTGCCAGAACCAGGTGGACACCATGCTGGGGGCAATGGCAAAAGTCAACTTTGTCAAGGATAAGGACGGAGCCCGCGTGACCCGCTACAAAATGACAGGGACCGTGACGCATATAGGGTCAGGGTTCAGTTACTTCACCACATACAAACTGTCCGATTACACGGATGAACTGGCGGGCAAGAACTATATCAGGTCATTGTCCGGTTCGGCATTTTCGGTGAAGATACTTAAAAACCTGTTCAATGAGATCACCGGCGGCAAGACGTCCGGAAAACTGAAGGTGCAGAAGCCGGAAGAAGAAAAATCAGAGGAAGAGGACAATTAAAAACAGGGATACACATATGCGAGAGGGAAAACGTTGGCGATAATCTTATATATAAAAAAAGTCGCCAACATTTCAACGTTTAGAACATGTCAAAATCGTTGTTTTTCGGGAATCGGATCTTAATTGCGGGAATATAGATGAAATTGCATCGTGCAAATGGGAAAGTGTTGGCGATAATTTTATATATATAAAAAATCGCCAATGTTTCAACGATTGCAGAGATTTGGATGCGCGGTTGGGAAAGAAGCGGTTGAAGCGTTTGGATGCGCGGTTGGGAAAGAAGCGGTTTCTTGACTTGGATACGCCGGCCGTGGTATCATCAAACGGTGTTAAAGAATCGGTCGAGGGCCGGAAAAGATATATCAAACAACAGGAGAATGGAGAACTAAATCATGGAAAGAATCAAGACTCTGGAAACTCGTGATCTGTGCAGCAGTGCGGAAAACGGCGGATGCGGCGAATGCCAGACTTCATGCCAGTCGGCATGCAAGACAAGCTGCGGCGTTGCTAATCAGAACTGCGAAAACAGCGAGAAATAAGCGACGTTTTAACAGGAAATGCTGCCTTTTAAGGCGGCTTTTTTCTTGGAAAAACCGCAGGCGCCGGGGCCGGCCGTGGACATGGCGCAGACCCGGCTGGGCGGGAAAGGAATATCAGTTGATACACCAGTATAAACTTAACGGATACAACATAGTGCTCGACACGTGTTCGGGTTCGATACATGTGGTCGATGAGGTGGCATACGACGTAATCGGGATGTTTGAAGAGCATACTGAAGATGAAATCGTATCTCTTCTGATGGAAAAATACAGCGGCGGGAAGGATCCGGTCACAGAGGAGGATCTGCGCGCGTGCTGCGCAGATGTCAGGGCGCTCATCGATGCAGGAAAGCTTTACTCAGAGGACACCTTTGAGGACATGGCAGGCACATTCAAGGCCCGCTCGGGAAACGTGATAAAGGCTCTCTGTCTGCATGTTTCGCACACATGCGATCTGAACTGTTCATACTGCTTTGCGGGGCAGGGC
>JAFYIC010000062.1 GCA_017538845.1 Bacillota bacterium
AGGAGTCATCGCAACAATGATCAATTTATCTGACTGCAGACAGATCCATTGCATAGGGATCGGAGGCATTGGCCTCTCGGGAATCGCTGAAATACTCAAATCCAGAGGGTATGAAGTATCCGGTTCCGACATGCGGGAAAGCGATACCACAGAGAGACTCCTTGAACACGGTATCAAGATATTTCTGGGCCACAGAGCGAAAAATGTCGAAAATGCAGATCTCGTCATTTACTCGACGGCCGTTTCCAAGGATAATCCGGAACTGAAAAGAGCAAAGGAATTAGGCATACCCGTCATGACAAGGGCGGAGATGCTGGGTCTTCTCATGGGAGAATACGGCACCAGCATAGCCATTTCAGGTACCCACGGCAAGACCACCACTACTTCCATGATATCCCTTATACTCAACAAAGCCCAGAAGGATCCCACGATCCTGGTAGGGGGCAATCTGGGAGAGTTCGGCGGCAACGTGAGAGTGGGCCACAGCGACTACTTCGTAACGGAAGCCTGCGAATATATGGACGCATTCCTGAACATCAATCCCAAGATCGAGATCATACTCAACATCGATTCGGATCATCTGGATTATTTCAAAGATATAGAGCATATCGCCAATTCATTCAAAGAGTTCGCAAAACGCGTACCGGAGGACGGCATCGTTATAGCTTATGATGCCAATCCTTTCGTGCGCAGCATCGTCAAAGACCTGGACAATGTCATCACTTTCGGGTTCAGTGACAGCTGCGACTACAGCGTGGAGGACGTCGTATTCAACGCCAACGGCAATCCCCAGTTCTACGTCAATCATCACGGCATGAGGCTGTGCACGGTCATGATGTCCATACCGGGGGAACACAACATACTCAACGCCCTGGCAGCCATAGCATGCTGCCACACTCTCGGCATAGATGTGGGCGACATCATCGAAACTCTTGAGGAGTACACGGGTACCCAGCGCAGATTCGACATAATGGGAACCACCAACAACAACATCAAGATCATCGACGACTATGCTCATCATCCGACAGAGATCAAGGCTACCCTTGAAGCTGTCACCAATATGAAATACAGAAATCTCTGGTGCCTTTTCCAGCCCCATACGTACACCAGAACGATGGCGCTTTTCAGTGAATTCGCCGAGTCCTTTGAAAAGGCGGACGTGGTAGTGCTGGCGGAGATCTACGCGGCCAGGGAAAAGAATATACACAGGATCAGTTCGGAGGGTCTGGTAAAAGAGATCAAGAAGGATTATCCGAGGAAAGAAGTCTATTTCTATCCTGATTTTGAGGAAATGGCCAACTTCGTATACGACAATGCGGAACCGGGGGATCTGGTAATAACCATGGGTGCCGGTGACATATACAAAGTCGGTGAGAGGATCCTGGAGATAGACAGAGAGGTATATAAAGGAGGATACAGCAGGTGAGCAGTATTTCCGGAAAAAAGCCTGCCGACTTCAGTGAAGTCGAAAAGGCGGAAAGAGAACGGATAGAGAGGAACCTGGCTCTCGTGAAAGAGGGAGTCGAGTTCATAGACATACGCACGGCGTACATAGACGATGACGTGCAGATAGGAAAGGGAACTCTGATCTATCCGCTCGTTACCATCGAAGGCTCGGTAAAGATCGGTGAGGATTGCGTCATAGGGCAGAACACACGGATAGTCGATTCCGAGATAGGGGACAGGACAGAGATACACAGTTCGGTAATAATCGAAAGCAAAGTAGGTTCAGAAACGAAAGTAGGCCCCTTTGCGTACATGCGCCCGAACAGCACGGTGGGCGATGGCTGCAAAGTCGGCGATTTCGTGGAGATAAAGAATTCTTCAATGGGCGACGGAGCGAAAGCTTCGCACCTTACATACATCGGGGATTCCGATGTGGGCGGCGGAGTCAATCTCGGCTGCGGTGTGGTCTTCGTCAATTACGACGGCAGCAAGAAGTACAGAAGCACAGTGGGAGAGGGAGCATTCATAGGATGCAACTCCAATCTGGTCTCACCGGTCAACATCGGTGAGAAAGCGTACATCGCCGCCGGGAGCACCATAACGAAGGATGTTCCGCCGGGAGCACTTTACATAGACAGGAATGAAGCTGCCGTAGTAGAGGGCTGGGTGGAAAAGAAAGACATACTGAAAAAGAAGTAAGTGTCGGTATAGTAAGATGGAACAACAAAACGATCATGCAATGAAAAGGAGCGGAGAAATGAAAAACGGGCAATTTTCCAACTACAAAGTTTTTACAGGAAATTCGCACAATGAACTGGCAGAGGAGATCGCGTCCATAATGGGTAAGCCCATGGGCAACGCCACTGTATCAAAGTTCAGCGACGGAGAGATATCAGTCAGCATGTGGGAGTCGGTGCGCGGAGTGGATGTGTTCATCGTTCAGTCTACAAGCGATCCTGTAAACGACAACCTTATGGAACTGCTGATAATGATAGATGCCATAAAGAGAGCATCCGCAGGAAGAATTAACGCAGTCATCCCGTACTACGGTTATGCAAGGCAGGACAGGAAAGCCAAGGCGAGAGATCCTATAACAGCTAAGCTCGTGGCCGATCTGATCGTTGCGGCAGGAGCAGACAGGCTTCTCACCATGGACCTGCACGCTTCACAGATCCAGGGATACTTCAACATCCCGGTGGATCATCTGGTCGGACTGCCCATACTGGTCAACTACTTCAAGGAAAAGAATATAGAAGATCTTGTGATCGTTTCGCCGGACCACGGAAGTGTTACAAGAGCCCGTAACATGGCCAATCCGCTCAACGCTCCTATAGCTATCGTAGACAAAAGAAGACCGGAACCCAACAAGAGCGAGATCATGAACATCATCGGCGACATAGAAGGCAAGAACTGCATCCTTATAGACGATATGATAGATACCGCGGGAACCATAACCAACGCGGCCAACGCGCTGAAGGATCTGGGTGCAAAGAGCGTAAGAGCCTGCGCGACACATCCTGTTCTTTCGGGACCTGCAGTAGAAAGGATCAACGACTCGGCTATCGAGGAACTGGTACTGCTCAATACCATAGCGATACCGGAGGAAAAGAAGATAAAGGGAATGGTACAGCTTTCAGTTGCGCCGCTGTTCGCGGAAGCAATGATGAGAGTATTCAACAACGAATCCATCAGTAAACTGTTTGACTGATGCGGAGCATCACCCATGCGCATTATAGTTGGTCTCGGCAATCCGGGACGAAAATATGAAAATACGAGACATAATCTGGGGTTCATCACCATTGACAGACTGGCGGAGGAACACGGCATAAATGTCACGAAAGCAAAGCACAAGGCGCTGATCGGAGAGGGAAACATCTCCGGTCAGAAAGTGCTGCTCGTCAAGCCGCAGACCTTCATGAATTTAAGCGGCGAAGCTGTCAGAGAGGTGATGGATTACTATAAGGAACCTGTCGAAAATCTTCTCGTTATATATGATGACGCGGACATCCCTGCAGGGACTGTCAGGATAAGAAAGAAGGGCGGGGCAGGTACCCATAACGGCATGCGCTCGGTCGTATCCTGTCTGGGAGACGGGGATTTCCCGAGAGTAAGGATAGGCATAGGCGGTTCCACGGATGAGAGGGACCTTGCGGCCCACGTGCTGGGCGGATTTACCTCTGAAGAGGCGGATATAATGAGAGAGGCTGTGCTCACAGCCGTAAGCGCTGTCGAATCCATGCTGGGAAGCGGGATCGATATCGCAATGAATGAATATAACACCAGGAAGGAAACTGTTTCTGAGGAAGACTGAAAGGCAGGACAGATGGCTGAAAAGGGAATAATCAATATTTCCGGAGTTTCGGACAGTCAGGTCGCGCCTCTCGCGGCAGAAATAATAAAAGAAAAAAAGGGTCAGTGTCTGTTCATCGTGAGCTCTTTGGTAAGAGCAAAACGACTGGCGACGGACCTTTCTTTTTTTACGGGCAGAAAGACTCTCGTGCTGCCTGAAGAGGAAGGGCTTTTCATCCCTTATGAAGCAAGGGACCACAGGCTTCTGCAGGAGCGTATAAACGTACTGAAAGCGGTGGAACAGGATCCTGAGTGCATAGTGGTAGCGCCGGTCATGGGGGCGGTCAGAAAGATGCCCCCGGCAGAGACTTTCAGATCCCGGAAGACGGAGATCGAGCAGGGCGGAGACCTGGATCCTGAAGCTGTAAAAGAGGATCTGTCCGCGATGGGATATGAACGCCTGCCGCTTGTCGACGGCATGGGGCAGTTTGCGGTAAGAGGCTCCATCATTGATATATTCCCGCCTGATGCTGAAAACCCCGTAAGAATAGAACTCTTTGACACAGAGGTCGATTCTATCAGGACCTTCGACATGGATACCCAGAGGTCTATCGAAACGCTGGAAAGGGTCACAGTATATCCGGCAGAGCAGATAGTCAGAGACGAAGAAATCTTTTCAGGGGCTCTCGAAAAGATCGACAAAGTCTATTCAAAGAGGATCGCGTCCCTCAAGAGAAAAAAGGCGGACGCGGAAATAATAAAGAATCTGGAAAACAAGAAGGAACAGATAGCCGACTATATAAAGGAAAACGCCAATATTCCGCAGCTGGAAAACTACATAGGATACT
>JAFYIC010000009.1 GCA_017538845.1 Bacillota bacterium
GGATTTTACCGCGCGGATGAAGTACGACAAGGACGGCGAATATAACGGCCCCTGCATGGCAGGCGGCGGACCTTTTTCCGCCAGAATGACAGCTCCCCTTTGCGCAGCGGGAGGCATAGCCCTTCAGATGCTGGAAAAAAGAGGTGTGACCATAGGCGCCCACCTGTTTTCTGTCGGTGATATATATGATGAGCCCTTTGATCCTTCGGCAGTGACCGGAGATGAGCTTCTCGCCCTTTCGCAGAGCTCCTTCCCGGTAAACGATACGGCCGCGGGCAAACAGATGCAGGAACACATCCTCGCCCTCAAAGAGCAGGGAGATTCTGCGGGAGGCATAGTAGAGGCAGCCGTGACCGGCCTTCCCGCCGGCATAGGCGGATCCATGTACGGCGGCGTCGAGAGCGTACTTTCGCCCATACTTTTCGGCATCCCGGCAGTAAAAGGCATTGAATTCGGTACGGGTTTCGCGGCGTCTTCGCTTAAAGGCTCCGAAAACAACGACCCGTTCATAATAAAAGACGGAAAGATAGTCACTCTCACCAATCATCACGGCGGTATCCTGGGCGGTATCACCAGCGGAATGCCTCTTATCGTCAGGGTGGCCTTCAAGCCGACCCCGTCCATCGCTCTTCCTCAGGATTCGGTGGATATGGAGAAAATGGAACCCGTCAAACTCAGCATACAGGGACGGCACGATCCGTGCGTGGTCGTGAGAGCGGTGCCCGCAGTGAACGCGGCGCTGGCGCTTGGTCTTCTGGATATGCTTACAGAAAGGAAAACAAAATGAACATTCAGGAAATCAGGGAAAAAATCGATAACATAGACAACGATCTCTGTGACCTTTTTTCCGAACGTATGGACCTTGCCCTTGCCATGGCAAAGTATAAAAAGGAAAACGGTCTGGCTGTGCTGGATCAGAGCAGAGAAAACCAGGTGCTTCACCGTATCACGGACCGCCTTGGCGAGCCTTTAGACAAATACGGCAGGATCCTGTTCAACACCATGTTCGACGTGAGCCGCGCCTATCAGCACAGCTGTATGGAAAGCAACTCCGAACTGAGAGAACGGATCCGCAAAGCTCTGGAAGACACGCCTCAGCTTTTCCCCGAAAAAGCTACAGTGGCATGCCAGGGCATCGAAGGCGCCTTTTCGCAGGCAGCCGCCGAGAAGCTTTTCGCTTTTCCCACGATCATGTTCTTCTCCGGTTTCGAGAGCGTATTCAACGCGGTTGAAAAAGGCCTCTGCAAATACGGCCTTCTCCCGATAGAAAACAGTTCCTACGGTTCGGTGGGAAGAGTTTACGACCTTATGAAGAGTCATAAATTCAACATCGCCAGAGTCGTAAGGATGAAAATATCACATAAACTTCTGGCCTCGCCGAAAGCGAAGCTTGAAGACATCACGGAGATCATTTCCCACGAGCAGGCTATCGGCCAGTGCGCCGATTTCATCCAGCAGCTGGGAGAAACAAGAGATCTCAAGATCACCATATGCGAGAACACCGCTCTTGCGGCCGAAAGAGTCGCCAAAAGCGGCAGGACCGACATCGCCGCCATCTCTTCGCGGGAATGCGCAGGCATATACGGACTGCAGATCCTCAGCGAGAACATCCAGATAAGCGACAACAACTATACCCGCTTCATCTGCATCTCAAAGGATCTGGAGATATACCCGGGGGCGTCCAAGATCAGCCTCATGCTGACCCTGCCCCACAGACCCATGTCCCTTTACAGGATGCTGGCCAGATTCTCCGCTATGGGACTTAATCTGACTAAGCTGGAATCCCGGAACATCCCGGGCAGTGATTTTGAATTCATGTTTTACTTTGATATCGAGGCGTCCGTCCTGCAGGAGGAGGTCCTGGACCTTCTCTGCGAGCTGGATCTCAGCCCCGAGACTTTTGTATTCCTGGGCAATTACGTAGAGTTGTAAAGGAGAAAACGCCATGGCCACTTACGGACTTATCGGTGAAAAACTCGGACACAGCTTCAGCAAAACGATCCACGAGAAACTGAAAGCGTACAAATATGACCTTATCCCTCTTCTCCCGGAAGAACTTGATAAGTTTTTCAGAGACAGGGATTTCAAGGGCCTCAACGTGACCATCCCGTACAAACGGACCGTCATGTCTTACTGCGACAAGATATCTCCTCTTGCAGAGAAGCTTGGCGCTGTGAACACTCTGTATTTTGATGAAGAGGGAGCTCTCTGCGGAACCAACACGGATTATCCCGGCTTTCTGAAAGCCGCGGCCGCCGCAGGCATAACCTTCAAAGGCAGAAAAGTCCTTATACTCGGTGACGGCGGCGCAGGCGGAATGGTCAGACACGCCGTAAAGGACAGCGGGGCTTCTTCCGTTGTAGTCGTGACCCGGCATCCGGAAATGTCCCCCGCGAGAGCACAGTTCAAATGCGTTTCCTACGACAGAATAGGCAAATTCTCAAAGAGCGAGATCATAATCAACACCACTCCGGTCGGCATGTATCCCGATAACGGCAGAAGGCTCATATCCCTTTCGGATTTTCCCAGATGCAAGGGAGTCTTCGATGTCATATACAATCCATATTACACGGATCTGCTGCTGCAGGCCGAAAAGCTGGGCATCCCTCACGCCAACGGTCTTTCCATGTTGGTTTCCCAGGCAACTGAAGCGGCTGCGTATTTTACCGGGAAGACCGGTTGGGACGAGAAGGACTCCGAAATCATTTCCGCACTCCGCACGGAGAGCATGAACGTAGTACTCACCGGCATGCCCGGTTCGGGCAAGTCCACTATAGGCAAAGCCCTTTCCACTCTAACCGGAAAGAAGTTCGTGGACATGGATGAGGTAATAGAAGAAAAGGCAGGCATGCCAATCCCCGAGATATTCGAAAGATTCGGCGAGGACCATTTCAGAGATCTGGAATCCGAGGCAGCACGTGAAGTCGGCAAGGAAACCGGACGCATCATCGCCACGGGCGGCGGTGTGATCCTCCGCGAGGAAAACATGGACGCTCTGAGACAGAACGGCCGAATCGTTCTTCTGAAACGGGATCTGGAAAAACTGGCAACTTCAGGACGGCCGCTTTCAACAGGCATCGAAGCCCTTGAAAAGATGGCCCGCGAGCGGGGCCCGCTATACGAAAAGTACAGCGAAATATCCATCGATGTGGATAAGGCTTCCCGCGAACCCCGGGATAACGCCCGCCTGATAGCAAAAAAAATGGACATCCCCATGCGGGATCTGCCCTATTAAAAAAATAATCGTTGAAAAGTTGGGGATAATTTCATATATAAAAATTATCCCCAACACTTTACCCTTTTCGGCCCTTCTTTCTTACCATTTTAGCCGCTTCTTCTATAAATATGGGCCAAAACTAGAAAAACACAAAATTCAACACGCTAAAACCCTTAAAAAGTTGGGGACAATTCCGTATATAATAATTATCCCCAACATTTTCCCATTTCTTTCGCAAGTCTCGATACTTCTATCTGTCCGGGCGCCGATGCCTGCTCTTCAGTCAAGGCGCCGAAAGTGAACGCCGAGCCCATTTCTTCCGCTTTGATCCTTGTGACCGACCCCATTTCGCCCATGGAAATGAGCACGAC
>JAFYIC010000063.1 GCA_017538845.1 Bacillota bacterium
ACATACTCTTCTGCCTGTGATACGCTTCAGCAGTTCCGGCCTGTCCACGTCTATATCCAGTACGTGATCCACTTTCTTGCCTTCATCTGCGAGAAAAGCGTCCAGCGCAACAGCCTGCTCAACTGTTCTCGGGAATCCGTCAAGAAGGAATCCGTCCTTACAATCATCTTTTCTCAGTCTGTCTTCTGCGATCTCAATAACGAGACTGTCGGGAACCAGTTCGCCTTTGTCCATATATGACTTGGCTTTCTTTCCCAGCTTAGTTCCGTTTTTGATATTCTCTCTGAAGATATCACCTGTTGAAATATGCGGTATGTTGTATTTTTCTACTATCATGGCCGCCTGAGTGCCTTTTCCGGCTCCCGGAGGCCCTAACAAAATCAGATTCATCTTTTACCTCCTAACCAAGGAATCCCTGGTAATTACGCATTACCATCTGATTTTCCAGCTGCTTCATCGTATCCAGTGCGACACCTACGGCGATCAGCAGTGACGTTCCACCGAAGTGAATATTAAGTCCGAACATCGTACTGATAAGTGTAGGCAGTATTGCTACAGCCGCAAGGAATACAGCTCCGACAAAGGTTATTCTGGTCATTACTCTGTTGAGATACTCAACTGTAGCTTTTCCCGGTCTTATTCCCGGAACGAATCCTCCGTTGGCTTTCATGTTCTGCGCTACTTCAGACGGATTGAATGTTATAGCCGTATAGAAATATGTAAAGAACATGATCAGCGCTATATTCAGTATTGAGTAAACCCATACGCCCGGCGATGAGTTATACGAAAGCCATTTGTCCACCCACTGTGTGAAACCTGAATCCGCAGGCGCAAAATAGGTCACTGTAAGCGGGAAAGCAAGGAATGACATGGCGAAGATTACAGGGATAACTCCTGCCTGATTTACTTTCAGAGGAATGTGTGTCGCCTGTCCGCCGTACATCTTCCTTCCAACGACTCTCTTTGCATACTGAACCGGTATCCTTCTCTGACCCTGCTGTACGAGGATTATACCGACGATGATAAGTACAGCGCCGAGGATCATCAGCATGAGGGTCACGAAGCTCAGTTCATCAGCCTTGTATTTAGTCCATATGGTACGTATCCCGGACGGTACTCTTGCGATGATACCGCCGAAGATTATGAGGGATATACCGTTTCCGATACCGCTCTCATTGATCTTCTCACCAAGCCACATAAGGAATGCGGTTCCTGCTGAGAGCACGAGCACTATTACGGCGATCGAGAAGAAACTCTTGTCTATGACAGCCTGTCTGAACAGACCTATTGTCATACCTATCGCCTGTACGAATGCCAGCGCTACTGTGAGATAACGGGTATACTGTGTGATCTTCTTTCTTCCCTCTGTACCTTCTCTTGAAAGTCTTTCCAGTGCCGGTATGGCTATGGTGAGCAGCTGCAGTATGATGGATGCCGTGATATACGGAGTGATACTCAGCGCAAATATAGTAAAGTTGCTGAATGCTCCTCCGGAGAACATATCGAATATCTCAAAAAGACTTCCTTCACCCTGGAACACGTCTGCCAGTACTTCACGGTTGATACCGGGAACAGGTATATTTGAACCTATTCTGAATACTACCAGCATGAGCAGTGTGAATATGATCTTTTTCCTCAGATCTTCGATTTTCCATGCTTTTGCAAGCGTTCTTACCATATCCATGCTAGATCACCTCAGCCTTTCCTCCGGCGGCTTCGATTTTCTCAGCAGCCGTCTTGCTGAATTTACTAGCCTGTACGGTAATATTCTTTGTGAGTTCACCGTTTCCGAGAACCTTGATGCCGTCCTTCTGGTTCTTCACGATACCCTTCTCTTTAAGGAGTTCGGGAGTAACGGTCGTACCTTCATCAAACCTGTTGAGATCGTCAACGTTGATTACAGCATATTCAGTTCCCCAGATGTTGGTAAAACCTCTCTTAGGCAGCCTTCTGTAAAGGGGCATCTGTCCGCCTTCAAATCCCAGTCTTACTCCGCCGCCGCTTCTTGATTTCTGTCCGTTCATACCTCTTCCGCCGGTCGTTCCCTGACCTGTGGCATGACCGCGTCCTCTTCTTTTGCGGCTTCTGCCGGAACCTTCAGCTGCTCTTAATTCATGCAGTTTCATTGTTCTCTTGCACCTCCAATCCTACAGTTCTTCTACAGTAACAAGATGCGATACCTTAGCTGCAGCGCCTCTTGCTGCCTGTGTGTCTTTCATTTCCACTGACTGGTGCATCTTTTTGAGTCCCAGAGCTTCTACGATCTTTCTCTGCTTCGGAGGAGCTCCTATCGGGCTTCTAGTTAATGTGATCTTTATCTTACCTGCCATCGGACTTCCTCCTATCCTAATATCTCTTCAGCAGTTTTGCCTCTGAGCTTAGCGACCTTTTCTACGGTCATCAGATTTCTGAGGCCCTCAAGAGCTGCATAAGCCATGTTGCCGGTATTGTTGGATCCGACTGATTTAGCTCTTACGTCCTTGACTCCTGCTGCTTCCAGAACTGTTCTTACTGAAGAACCTGCGATAACTCCGGTACCTTCAGCAGCCGGCATGATGATAACTCTTCCGGCTCCGAAAACACCTGTGATCTTATGAGGTATCGTAGTTCCGACTGTAGGAACCTTTATCGTATTCTTCTTGGCGTCTTCAACAGCCTTTCTTACTGCTTCAGGTATTTCCTGGGCTTTACCCAGTCCTACACCTACAGTACCTTCGCCGTCACCTACAACTACAGTAACGCTGAATCTCATGTTTCTTCCGCCCTTTACTGTCTTTGCAACTCTTCTTATGCTGACGATGGTTTCAGTAAGTTCTGTTTTCGGCGCATCATTCATATTACGCATTCTTTTACCTCCTGTTAGAATTTAAGCCCGGCTTCACGTGCTCCGTCCGCCAGTTCTTTAACTCTTCCGTGATAAAGGAATCCGCCTCTGTCGAATGCGACAGTATCTATACCCTTATCCAGAGCTTTCTTTGCAATAGCTTCGCCGACTTTCTTAGCCGCTTCTTTATTTCCGCCGTAACCGGAGAAATCCTTATCGAGTGTTGATGCAGCTGCTAAAGTCACGCCGTTCACGTCGTCAATTACCTGAACGTAAATGTTCTTGTTGCTTCTGAAAACGCACATTCTCGGTTTTTCAGGTGTACCAAACAGGTTCGATCTTACTCTTGAGTGTCTGGCTTTTCTTCTGTCATTTCTGCTGTCTTTTGCCATTTTTTAATTCACTCCTTTCTAGACCGAAGCGGTAGCTACGCCGGCTTTACCTTCTTTTCTGCGTACATATTCGCCCTCATATCTGATTCCCTTGCCTTTGTAAGGTTCAGGCTTCCTGAGCGCTCTTATGTCGGCAGCGTAGTTTCCTACCTGAGTCTTGTTGATACCTTTAACGATTATTTCTGTTAATGAAGGACATTCTGTCTCGATCCCGTCCGGGTCATCCAGTTCAACAGGATGTGAGAACCCGAGGCTGAGTACGAGTTTCTTTCCTTTTTTCTCAGCTTTGTAACCAACACCTACTATCTCGAGCTTCTTCTGATAGCCTTCGCTTACGCCGACTACCATGTTGTTGATGAGAGCTCTTGCAAGCCCGTGCTGTGCTCTTTTTTCTTTTTCATCACCGTCTCTTGAAACAGTCAGGACTCCGTCCTTCTGATCTACGGTAATAAGGCTGCTGATCTGCTCCTGCAGTTCACCCTTTGGTCCCTTTACGGTTACCAGGTTGTTATCGTCTACTTTTACTTCAACGCCGGCAGGAAGATTTACTGGTTTTAATCCAACTCTTGACATAGATATTACCTCCTACCATACATAACAGATAACTTCGCCGCCGACTCCAAGCTTTCTGGCTTCCTTATCACTGATCACGCCCTGTGATGTGGAGATGATCGCGATACCCAGTCCGCCCAGTACTCTTGGCACCTCAGATGCCTTTGCGTAAACCTTGAGTCCCGGTTTTGATATCTTCTTTAATCCGTTGATAACTTTTTCTTTGTCAGGGCCGTACTTCATATTGATCTTGATAGTGCCCTGTTTTCCGTCGTCTATCACATCAAAGCCATTGATGTAACCTTCATCAGTAAGGATACCGGCGATGGATTTCTTCATCTTTGATGCCGGCACATCAACTGATTCATGTCCTACAGAATTTGCGTTCCTGATTCTGGTCAGCATATCTGCTACAGGATCTGTCATTGTCATTTTCTGTTTCTCCTTTCTTGTGTAGTATGGGCCTCGCCCACTTGCACAAAAAGCTATATCTTACGTTTAAGTGTCTACCGACGTCCCGCGGTTCCCAAAACGCTTTCGCGTTTTGACCGCTCTGTCACTGGACCTGCATCAGCTCTTGCTTCGCAAATCGCTGTGCCAGGGCCTACCAGCTTGCCTTCTTTACGCCGGGGATCTCGCCTTTATAAGCAAGTTCCCTGAAGCAGATCCTGCAGATACCGTACTTCTTAAGTACTGAGTGCGGTCTTCCGCAGATCCTGCATCTTGTATAGGCTCTGGTGGAATACTTCGGTTTTCTCTGCTGTTTAACTTTGAGAGATGTCTTAGCCATATTTCCCCTCCTACTTTTCGAACGGCAGTCCCAGAAGCTTCAGAAGCTC
>JAFYIC010000064.1 GCA_017538845.1 Bacillota bacterium
ATTCAAGCCTGTCTTTGGCGTCATTTTCAGCCTTTTCGAAGAGCTGTTCAGCCTTCTCCGGGAATTCCTTCTGGAGAGAGGTGTATCTTACCTGACCCATCAGGTAGTCCCTGAAGCTTTCAGTCGGATCCTTGCTGTCCAGAGTGAACGGATTCTTTCCTTCTTTCTTCAGATCCGGATTGTATCTGTACAGGTGCCAGTATCCGCACTTGACAGCATCCGCGATGTTCTCCTGAGACTTGCCCATGCCTTTCTTCATTCCGTGGTTGATGCACGGAGCGTAGCATATGATGAGCGAAGGTCCGTGATAGTTCTCTGCTTCTGTTATAGCCTTCATGAACTGGTTCTTGTCAGCGCCCATGCCTACCTGGGCAACATATACGTAACCGTAGCTCATGGCCATCATTCCGAGGTCTTTCTTCTTGGTGGTCTTACCGGAAGCGGCGAATTTAGCTATGGCCGCTGTCGGCGTAGCCTTTGATGACTGGCCGCCTGTGTTGGAGTATACTTCTGTATCGAATACCAGTACGTTTACGTCTTCACCTGACGCGAGCACGTGGTCAACGCCGCCGTAGCCTATATCATAAGCCCATCCGTCGCCGCCTACGCACCATACTGATTTCTTGGCGAGGAAATCCTTGATCTCCAGTATCTCTTTCACATACTTGCCGTAGTTGATGTTCGTTTTATACGGCTCGATAGTCTTGATGACTTCCTCTGCCAGCTCAACTGTGCCTTCGCCTTCATCCATGTTGTCGATCCACTTCTGGCATACCTCTTTGAGTTTCTTTACCCTGGCGATCTTGACAAGCTCTTCCATGTTATCCTTGATCTTCTCTCTCATCTGCACGATGCCCTCGAGCATTCCGAGACCGTATTCGGCATTGTCCTCAAAGAGTGAGTTGGCCCATGCCGGGCCTCTGCCGTTTCTGTCTTTGCAGTACGGCATGGACGGAGCTGACGCTCCCCAGATGGATGAACATCCGGTAGCGTTGGCTATCATCATCCTGTCACCGAAGAGCTGGGTTATGCACTTGATGTACGGTGTCTCTCCGCATCCCGCGCAGGCGCCTGAGAACTCGAAATACGGCTGTGCGAACTGGCTTCCCTTGACCGTTTTCTTGTCTAATATATCGTCTCTCGGCGGAAGTGACATTGCGTAATCCCAGTTTTCAGGAGCGGCTTCCTGAATATCCAGCTGCTGCATCGTGAGGGCTTTGCCCTTTGCCGGACAGATATCCGCGCAGTTTCCGCATCCCAGGCAGTCAAGATTGTCTACTACCATACTGTACTGGAAATCTTTAAGTTCCTTGCCCTTGGCCTGTACGCTCTTGAATCCGTTCGGAGCTTTATTGGCCTCCGTCTTGGTCATGAGCACCGGTCTGATAGCCGCATGCGGGCATATGAACGAACACTGGTTGCACTGTATGCACTTTTCAGGATCCCATACAGGGACAAAATCGGCAACGCCGCGCTTCTCGTAAGCAGCCGTACCTGACGGGAACTGGCCGTCGGATCTTCCGATGAACGTACTTACAGGCAGTTTATCTCCTTCCTGCTTATTCATCGGGATGACTACGTCTCTGATGAATTCAGGAACTTCCTTTTCGGCTACAGGAGCCTCTTCAGCCCTTCTCCACTCGTTCGGTATAACTACCTTGTGGAGTTTTTCGACACCGGCGTCTACCGCTTCGCAGTTCATCTTTACGATACTCTCACCTTTTTTGCCGTATGTCTTCTTTATCGAATCCTTCAGATGCTTCACAGCATCATCTACCGGCATTACTCCGGCTACTTTGAAGAATGCAGCCTGCATTATCATGTTGATCCTGTTGCCCAGACCGATCTCCTGTCCGAGAGCCGTAGCGTTGATGGTATAGAAATTGATGTCATTTTCAGCCAGATATCTCTTGATGTTGGCAGGCAGATGCGTTTCGACTTCTTTATCATCCCATACGCAGTTGAGCACGAAAGTGCCGCCTTTCCTGAGGCCTGCAAGTATGTCGTACTGTCTTACGTATGCCTGGTTGTGTACTGCCACAAAGTCAGCCTCGTCTATCAGATATGTGGACTGTATCTTGTTCTTTCCGAATCTCAGATGTGAAACTGTGATACCGCCTGACTTCTTCGAGTCATAGGCAAAGTATCCCTGAGCGTACAGATCCGTGTTGTCACCGATGATTTTGATAGCCTGTTTGTTGGCGCCTACCGTACCGTCGGAGCCCAGACCCCAGAATTTGCATCTTACTGTTCCTTCCGGTTCTGCCACCAGCTTTTCCTTGACCAGCGATGAGTTGTTCACATCGTCATCTATGCCTATTGTAAAGTTGTTCTTCGGCTTTTTCTTCTTCAGGTTCTTGAATACAGCGGCGATGTCTCCCGGCGTTGTATCCTTGGAACCGAGTCCGTACCTTCCTCCGTATACTTCAGGAGGATCCTTTTCATCGTAATATGTGGTCTTAACGTCCAGATAGAGCGGTTCGCCCAGCTGTCCGATCTCTTTGGTCCTGTCGAGGACTGCGATCTTCTTTACCGTGTTAGGCATTACAGCCTTCAAGTGTTCGCTGGACCACGGTCTGTAAAGTCTTACTTTTACGAGTCCGACTTTCTGGTCTTTTTCGTTGAGGACTTTTACTGTCTCTTCAGCTGCTTCGCAGACGGAACCCATTGCTATGATCACGTATTCCGCATCCTTCGGGCCCACATAGTCGAACAGATGATATTCTCTGCCTGTAATGTCTGTTATCTTCTCCATGTAGTTCTCAACTATGCCGGGAACCGCGTCGAAGAACTTCTGTGAAGCTTCTCTTGCCTGGAA
>JAFYIC010000065.1 GCA_017538845.1 Bacillota bacterium
CTTTTATAAGAAGATTCAGCCTGTCCAGCTTGGACTGGAGCACTCTGAATTTGGGCATCACCATGAAGAACAGGCCGCCCATGATAATGAGGATCCCCGCCAGCGTCACGCCGATTATCCATGTCAGCGACACGGTGGTGTTGATTGCGTTTATCAGCGCTCCCACGCCCATGATAGGCGAAAAAATGGCCATTCTGAGGACCATTACAGTAGTGGTCTGTACCGTCTGCACAGCATTTGTCGATCTTGTTATAAGGGACGCCGTCGAGAACTTGTTCATCTCGGCGTTGCTGAAGGAAGTGACTCTGTGGAAAAGGGCACCGCGCACGTCTCTGGCAGTCTTGGCCGCCACCCGCGAAGCCAGGAAACTTCCGCTTATGGAAAAGGCCATGGAACCAAAAGCAACCACGATCATTATCATTCCGACGTGGTAAATGGTGTCCATATGCTGCATGACTATGCCTTTGTTGATGATCTCTGACATGTAGCCCGGAAGAGCAAGCTCACACATGGCCTGCCCGAACAGGACTCCGATTATCATGATCACGAATATCAGATACGGTCTGTAGTACCTGAGTACCGTCTTCACTTTCCGCACTTCCTTTCCTGTGAAAACAATGCGTTCGAGACGATTTTATCACGGGCAGAATCCATTTTCAACGGAGGCGGGCCTTTGTGATATAATCGGGGAAAGACAAGGAAAGAAAGGAATTCAAATGCCGAAACATCTATTTCTGGAAGGCCCTATACGGTCGGGAAAATCAACACTCATAAAGAAGTGCCTTGCGTCCTGCAATATTACGCCGGGCGGTTTTTCGTGCAAAAGATATCTGGATGATACGGGAAGCATCAGAGCTTTCGGACTCGTTGACCCGGCCGACCAGGAAGTAGACGGTGTTTATGACCCGGCCCTTCACGGAGATCCGGACAATGGCATCGCTCCCGAAGACCCGGGCATCTTTCTAATGAAGAAATCCCGCGGCATGCAGGTGGACACAGACGCCTTCATCCGCACCGGCATCAAGCTTCTTGACGTTTCGAAAAACGCGGATCTGATCCTCATGGACGAGATCGGCGGAGTGGAACTCATGTCGGCTGTTTTCAGAGCCAAATTGACGGAGATCCTGGCAGGAGACATCCCCTGTATCGGAGTCCTTAAACAGCTGACCCATGCCCGCACCATGGAAAAGCGGGCCGGCAAAGAAAATGACATCGCCCAGGCGAACGAGGACCTGCGCCGCGAGATAATTGAAAGCGGCGGGATCATCGTTTCCTTCAGCAGAGAAGACCTCGCTTCCGCAGAGAAAAGTATCCTGGATTTCCTTAAAGAAAACCGTAATGTCTGAGCCCTTTCCCCTGCCGGGCTCATATGGACAAAGCCTCGCAAAATTGCTATCATACTTCTTAGAAAAGTTATCCAAACAACATTTTTTGTGAGAGCGGACGGCACGCCATGAAGAAAAAGGGAATAGCAGTGAATATAGTTCTTCTTATCGTTCTGGCCATACTGGTCATTGCGTGTCTTTGCGTTGGCAAATACAGCGTGTCCGTTGCCGACTGCTTCAGGATACTTTCCGGGCAGGATACCGGCAACGCCATGGACTCGAAAGTCATACTCGGCGTAAGACTCCCGCGTGTACTGGCCACCCTGGTCGTGGGGGCGGCTCTGGCTCTTTCCGGCGCCGTATATCAGGGGATCTTCAAGAACCCGCTGGTCAGCCCGGAATTTCTGGGCGTTTCCACAGGAGCCTGTATCGGCGCAGCCGTGGGTATACTCCTTTCCATGGGCGGGACCATGATCCAGATCCTGGCTTTCCTCGGCGGACTTGCCGCGGTAACTCTCACACTTCTCATACCCAAAGCAGTAAAGAGCACTTCCAATATCATGCTCGTGCTGTCCGGCATAATCGTAGCCGGCGCCATGAGCTCGATCCTGGGATTCATAAAATACATAGCCGATCCGGAGACACAGCTGGCTGCCATCACTTACTGGCAGCTGGGAAGCTTCGCAGACGCGGAGATGACCAACGTTCTGGGGGTACTGCCCCTGACCATTGCCGCAGCCGTAATACTTCTGGGCATGAGTTTCTGGATAAACATAATGTCCATGGGCGAGCAGGAGGCTTCCAGCCTGGGCGCCAACGTACCCATCCTGCGGGGAGTGTGCATCGTGTGCGCCACCATACTCACGGCAGGCGCCGTATGTATCTCCGGTACCATCGGATGGGTGGGACTGGTCATCCCCCACTTCGGCCGCATGCTCATCGGTTCGGACAACAGGAAACTCCTTCCGGCGGCATGCACTCTGGGCGCCATATTCATGCTGCTGGTGGACACTGTCACCAGGATGATTGGCCCGGCTGAGATGCCCGTGAGCATACTGACCGGCCTCATCGGCGCACCGTTTAACGCATGGCTCCTCTACAGGCAAAGGATGAATCTGAGATGATATATAAACTGAGCGACATAGATTTTACATATCCGGGATCCACCCGTCAGATACTGAAGAAGGTGTCTTTCGACCTTGCCGAAGGTCAGATCATGGAGATACTGGGCCCTAACGGCGCCGGTAAATCCACCCTGCTCAACTGTATGGCAGGGCTCCTCAAGCCCCATGCGGGGACCATCGAACTGGATGGTCGGGATCTGTCGAAAATGTCTCCTAAAGAGATCGCGTCTCTGGTGGCCTATGTGCCCCAGAACCACACCCCTTCCTTTGGCTATAGGGTGAAGGACTTCGTCATCATGGGAGTCGCCCCCAAACTGGGTATATTCGGCAAGCCTTCAGCAGAAGACGAGAAAAACTGCATGGAGGTCCTGGAGGAACTGGGCATCGATCATCTTGCCGAGCGCTCATATCTTGAGATAAGCGGCGGCGAACGGCAGCAGGCAATGATCGCAAGAGAGCTGGTTCAGGATCCCAAGGTGATCCTTTTTGACGAGCCCACGGCACATCTGGATTACGGCAACCAGCACCGTATGCTGAAGCTGATCAGGAGCATGTCCCGTAAAGGCTATGCCGTGGTCATCACCACTCACAATCCGGACCACGCCCTTCTTCTGAAGGACAGGGCCGGCATACTGGACAAAGAAGGCCACATGACCTGCGGCCCCAGTGAAGAAATAATAACGGAGGAAAGCCTTTCAAAGGTATACGACTGTGACCTTCGCCTCGTACACATCGAGGAGATGGACAGGCGGGCCTGTGTGGCGCCGAAACTATGATGAAAAAAACAGCACTGATTCTGACAATACTTCTTTTCATATTCACTTTCGCGCTGACAGCCTGTGACGGCGGAGGCGGAAACGGCAGCAGTCAGGAACCGGGGACCGTCATCGGCGAAACGGATGGCAGCGTCACCTTCGTGGACCAGGCAGGCCGCGAAGTGACCGTACCGAAAGATATAGACAGCATCGCTCTCAGTTACCGGGTGGCCATACGGCCCATCATCAGTCTGGGCGAAGGCGACAAGATAAAGGGATGCGGCAAGACGGAAGATTTTCTCTTCGTGCTGCAGCCGTCACTGAAAAAAGCCGTTGACGTGGGCAAAGGCGTAGCGGACCTTGAAGCTCTGGCAAAACTCGAGCCGGACATATATTTCCACAAGGCCAACGACCCGGACACTCTGGACTCCGTTCAGGAACTGGGGATCCCGTCAGTGGGCATCTCTTTTGAAAACACCGAAGAGATGATCTCCGCCCTGAATGTTATAGGCACTGCGTTGGGCTAAGAAAAGAAAACAGTCAATCTGATTTCTTACTATAAAGAAAAGATCGCGGCAGACGAGGCTCTGGCAGAAAGCCGGGAAGACAAGAAGACCGCCATCGTCATGGGTTCGTCCATAGGCAAGGTGGCCGACGATTCCATGCTCCAGGGCGACATGATCGGACTGGCAGGCGGAGTGAACGCCGCATCGGACATCGAAGCAACGGAGCTCTGGCCCACAGCCGGTACGGAGCAGATCTTCATCTGGGACCCGGACTACATATTTATAACGGGTAGCGAAGATGCCAGCTACACGGCGGAAGATATTTACAAGAAGAAAGCCTGGTCTGAAATGAAGGCCGTTAAAAAC
>JAFYIC010000066.1 GCA_017538845.1 Bacillota bacterium
AAGCGGACGAACTCCAGACCTTTGATATCTTGTCCGCCCTTTTCGTTCTGCAGGGCTTTAAGAGTGTCTTCGTATAATGAATCGTATTTATCAGAATTCTTCTTAATCTCGCTGGCAGTGAGTTCTATGTCTTCCGGCAAGCCGGCCTTTTTATCACATTTCGCAGACAGAGTATATCCGTCTCCGTTATATACCAGGGTTCCGGACTTCAGATTCTGTTCATCATCGGACTGCGCGTTCTCAGCAGGTTGTCCGTCATCTTTGTCCTCTGAAGCCTGCTGGCTCTGTTCTGTATCAATGCCGCCCTGTGCGTCCGCGGCGTCCTTTTCTATAGCCTTTGCGGGAAGTATAAGCATATAAACAGCGAGTACGACAACAAGCACTGAGAGTAATGCTATCAATGCGCGTTTTCTGTTATCTGCTTTTTTTGCGGCAGTAAGTACTCTGCTGCGATCAAACGTCATACTTTACCTCCCGGTGTGTATGACTATGCGGTGGTTTTCAGATTGTATCTGAAACATTCTACCCACAAAAACCCATAGTATACTAGTTTATAATGACACAGAATAATTATAATACTCTTTATGCAGAATATTCAACCGATGTATAAAATAATTATCGGTCATTTTTCACTTTTTGCACAAAAAAAACACCGCAGGAAAATTTCCTGCGGCATCCTGTATTTTTGATGTTAAACCAGCTCAAGGAATACTACTTCAGCATTGTCACCTGTTCTTGGCCCAAGCTTGAGTATTCTCGTGTAGCCACCGTTGCGGTCCTCGTACTTCGGAGCTATTTCATCGAACAGTTTGAAGACTACGTCCTCATCATAGATGTATGACAGAACCTTTCTTCTGGCGTGAAGTGTGTTTTTCTTTGCCAGTGTGATCATCTTCTCTGCCTGCTTTCTAGTCTCTTTGGCTCTGTGCTCTGTGGTTGATATCCTTTCTTCTCTGAAAAGATCGGTGACCAGGTTCCTGAGCATTGTCTTTCTGTGAGCAGTCTTTCTACCCAGTTTTCTATATCCAGACATTGTTACAGTCTCCTTTCATAAGTAATAGTCTATTATTCTTCACTCTGTCTCAGGCTGAGACCAAGCTCTTCAAGTTTGTTCTTGACTTCATCAAGAGATTTCTTACCTAGGTTCCTGACTTTCATCATGTCATCCTCTGTCTTCCTTGTGAGTTCCTCTACAGTGTTGATAGAAGCTCTCTTCAGGCAGTTGAAGGAACGAACTGAAAGTTCCAGTTCCTCTATAGTCATCTCAAGAGCCTTTTCCTTCTGATCCTCTTCCTTCTCCACCATGAATTCCATGGATTCAGCAACATCTGTCAGCTCTATGAACAGATTCAGATGCTCCTGCATGATCTTCGCGCCTATGGAAACGCCTTCCGTAGGTGTGATGGATCCGTCTGTCCAGATCTCAAGGATAAGCTTGTCAAAGTCTGTGACCTGGCCGACTCTTGTGTCCTGAACGGTGTAGTTCACCTTTCTTACAGGTGTGAATATTGAATCAACAGGGATCACTGATATAGGTGTTTCCTCAGTCTTGTTCTGATCGGCTGAAACATATCCTCTGCCCTTTGCAAAGTCGATCTCCATGATGAGAGACGCGTTTTCCTCCAGGGTCGCGATATGCAGATCCGGATTGAATATCTCCAGATCTGAATCAGCAACGATATCCTCTGCTGTTACTTCTTTCGGTCCTGTGACATTAATGATGGCTTTCTTTGTGTCATCATTGTTGAGTCTTACTGCCAGTTTTTTGAGGTTGAGTATTATCTCGGTAACGTCTTCTTTTGCTCCCGGGATAGTGGAAAACTCATGCAGAATGCCGTCGATCTTTACAGCGGTAACTGCTGCTCCCGGCAGTGAGCTGAGGAGTATCCTTCTCAGACTGTTGCCCAGAGTGGTTCCATATCCTCTTTCGAGAGGCTCAACTATAAACTTTCCGTAATTCGGATCTTCGGTTGAAAATTCACATTCAATCGTTGGTTTTTCGAATTCAGTCACTAAAAACCCTCCTTTATACTACTTGGAGTACAATTCGACGATCATATGCTCCGCTACAGGAGTATCGATTTCGTCTCTTGTAGGCATATTGAGTACCTTTCCTTCCAGTTTCTCAACGTCCACTGTTACCCATGATGGAACTGTGATGGTCATGTCCTTGATCTCCTTGAACTTCGGGGAGTTCTGGCTCTTGGCCTTGACTGCGATCACATCTCCTGCCTTTACTTCATAAGAAGGTATGTTTACTTTCTTTCCGTTGACTGTAAAATGTCCGTGAGTTACAAGCTGTCTTGCTTCCTTTCTTGATGAAGCAAATCCAAGCCTGAATACAACGTTATCAAGTCTGGTTTCCAGAAGGATGAGCAGGTTTTCACCTGTGATTCCCTTCTTTCTTTCTGCCTTGTCAAAAAGATTTCTGAACTGTGTTTCCTGCAGTCCGTAAAATCTCTTAGTCTTCTGTTTTTCTCTCAGCTGAAGACCGTATTCAGAGACCTTTTTTCTTCCCTGGCCATGCTGTCCGGGAGGGAAATTTCTTTTTTCAAGAGCACATTTTGAGCTGTAGCATCTTTCGCCTTTGAGGAACAGTTTCTGTCCTTCTCTTCTGCATAATCTGCAGTTAGCAGCTGTATATCTTGCCATATCGTAATTCCTCCTTCCTCAGACTCTTCTTCTCTTAGGTGGCCTGCATCCGTTGTGCGGTATAGGTGTGATGTCCTTGATCATCGTGATCTCAAGTCCAGCTCCCTGCAGAGCTCTGATTGCAGCTTCTCTGCCGGATCCCGGTCCCTTTACATAAACTTCAACTGTTTTCAAACCGTGCTCCATAGCTCCTCTGGCTGCTTCCTCGGCTGCCATCTGAGCTGCGAACGGTGTTGCCTTTCTGGATCCTTTGAAACCCAGTGAACCTGCGCTGGACCATGCGAGTGCGTTTCCTGACAGGTCTGTAAGCGTTACAAGAGTATTGTTAAAGGTAGATTGGATATGTGCCTGGCCTTTTTCAATGTTCTTGCGTTCTCTCTTTTTCTTTCGAGTAGCTTTCTTAGCTGTAGCCATTGTTCAACCTCCTTTACTTCTTCTTACCGCGACCTACAGTCTTCTTAGGTCCCTTACGTGTTCTGGCGTTCGTCTTGGTCTTCTGACCTCTTACAGGCAGACCTCTTCTGTGTCTGATCCCTCTGTAACATCCGATCTCCATGAGTCTCTTGATGTTGAGAGAAACGTCTCTTCTCAGATCACCTTCAACCATGTAATCCGAGTCGATGATCTTTCTGATCTTACCTGCTTCTTCCTCTGTGAGGTCCTTTACTCTTACGTCAGGATCAACTCCTGCCTTTTCGAGGATCTCTGAGGCTGTTGTTCTTCCTATACCATAGATATAGGTCAGACCGATCTCGATCCTTTTGTCATTTGGTAAATCTACTCCGGCTATTCGCGCCATTTTTTCCTCCTGTTCCCATCTTCCGTCGCGCAACCAAAGGTGTTACCTCACCCGGGCGCAATATAAACGGGGATGCTGATGTGTGCAAATATTACCTCTTGAAAATAACTGTTATCAAAAGCCTGCCGCGTCATCCGACGAAGCATGCTTCATTACTTCTTTAACCCTGCTTCTGCTTGTGCTTCGGGTTTTCGCATATAACCATAACTTTTCCGTTACGCTTAATGACCTTACACTTTTCACAGATAGGTTTTACTGATGCTCTGACTTTCATTTAAGAAACCTCCATTTCCTGCAACTATTTGTCTCTCCATGTGATCCTGCCTCTTGTCAGGTCATAAGGCGAAAGTTCTACCTTTACCTTGTCGCCCGGCAGTATCCGTATGAAGTTCATCCTTATTTTTCCTGAGACATGCGCCAGTACTTCATGTCCGGTCTCAAGTTTTACAACGAACATAGCGTTCGGCTGCGCGTCAACAACAACGCCTTCAGCTTCTATAACATCTTTTTTCGCCATTCTATACCTCCTGTCACTACCTTCTCCGGTTACTCCATAAGTGTAAGGAGTTCCGGTTCTCCGTCAGTAATAACTACAGTATTTTCGTAATGGGCGGCCAGTTTGCCGTCTTTCGTCACGACTGTCCAGTTATCGGGAAGTGTTTCGACTTCATAGGAGCCCTGAACTATCATCGGCTCTATTGCGAACACCATTCCCGCTGCAAGTCTTGGTCCTCTGCCAGGTTTACCATAATTAGGTATCTGTGGATCTTCATGCATTTCGCGGCCTACGCCGTGTCCTACATATTCTCTGACCACACCGTACCCTGCGCCTTCGGCAACTTCCTGTATAGCGTGTGAAATATCTGTAAGTCTGTATCCGACTCTGCAGTATTCAAGCCCTGCGAAGAAGCTGTCTCTGGTGACATCTATGAGCCTTCTGGCATCATCTGAGATATCACCTACGCCGTAGGTCCTGGCGGCATCGCTGACATAATGTTTATACGTGCTGCCTACATCTACGCTGACTATGTCTCCATCCTGCAGTATCCTGTCTTTCGACGGTATCCCGTGAACTACTTCCTCATTTACTGATGCGCAGCAGTTTCCCGGATATCCGCCGTAGCCCTTGAACGTGGGGATCATATTATTCTTTTTTATAGTCTCTTCTACGAAACGGTCTATATCGAGAGTGCTTATTCCCGGTTTGATGATGTTCTCAAGTTCCTTGAGGATATATCCTGTCACCTTACCCGAATCTCTCATGATCCCGATTTCATCTTTGGACTTCAGTATGATCATTCTTATTCTCCAAGGATCTCTGTGATCTGAGCAAACAGTGCTTCCAGACCTATGGCTCCGTTGAGATGAGCGATATTGCCTGCTCTGTCATAGTAGTCCAGCAGCGGCTTTGTCTGTGAGTTGTATACTTCGATCCTGTTCTCGGCAGTTTCAACAGTATCATCAGCTCTCTGGATCAGCTCTCCGCCGCATTTGTCGCATA
>JAFYIC010000067.1 GCA_017538845.1 Bacillota bacterium
AAGATGACCAGGACAAGGACGATAACAAGGATAAAGACGATCAGATCGATGGCGATGATCAGAATACCGATGATCAGGACGGCGATCAGGGGGACATTGCGGCGCCTGACACCGATGATCCCGATGAGGACATCGATACGGACGATCCCGACGATGAGGGGTTCCTGTCAGGCGTATCGGACAGGACCAAGATAATAGCCATAATAATCGCGGCGGTTGTTGCGATACTGGCAGTCAACCTGATGATCCTGAGATCGAACAGGAAGAAGAGACGGTAAACGGACAGAAGCAATAAAAAAGACGCCGGCCGGCGTCTCTGAAACGGAACATCAGATCACGGCTCAGATGCAGCCGTGATCTTTGTTATTCAAATGTAGTCGTGATCTTTACTACCTCGGCGTCGCTTCCGATCCTTACGGCAGGACCGAAATAGCCGGCGCCGGACGTTACGAATGATGTCATGTTACCGTATTTTTTCTCGCCTATACCATGCTCCCACACGTATTTTACGGAAAGGGTGAGAGGGGCGAACTGACCGTTGTGAGTGTGTCCGGAAAGTACCATGTCAGCTCCGGCTTTTTCGCAGTTCTCAAGGTCCGTAGGTTCATGGTCAAGGAATATGACGGGACGGGTCATATCCAGGCCTTCGGTAAGCTCTGAGGCCGTCATGCGGCTTCCGTCCGCAGTCCCCGGCTTTTCTTCATCCCTGCGGCCGATGATATAAGTATCTTTTCCCGCAGTAGTGACTTCATCCCGGAGAAGAACGATACCCGAATCCTCAATGAGTTTATCCATTCTCGGGTCGCTGACCGGATGTTTCTTTGAGCCGGAAAAAGTGAAGCCGGCAAGTATAGGCTCGTCGACATCGTGGTTGCCGTAACAGGCGTATACCCCGTATCTGCTCTTTATCTTTCTGAATTCGTTCACGATAGCATCAGGATCGGCCAGATCGTCAAAGCTGTTGCTGTAGATGTCTCCGGTGATGCAGACGATGTCCGGATCCGCTTTGTTTATGGCATCGACCATATTTGCGGTTTCATCAGCGCCGATACTGCTGCTCAGGTGTATATCTGAGATCAGTACTATATCCAGCTGTTTTGCCGTCTCACATTTTTTAAAGATATGGGCGTCATAGCAGGTGGTCTTTATATCCCTTGCGTGAATGGAACCGTATATGCATGTTCTCGTGATCAGTACGATGATGACCGCGCCCAGAACGATTTTAAGACCGCGTGGAAAAACAGGAGCCTTCATGGGAAGCTTTCTGACTTTCCTGATTATTAAGGCTATGATAAAAAGAAGGATGCAGGCTCCCGCCGCGTACATGAATATGGCGAACCAGAAGTATCCGGCTGTGGAAAGCATCCGCCGCACGGGAGATACCGGCCAGAAGAAAGCAAAGACCGGAAGCAGCGCGCAGAGCATAAAGATAACAGACACGATAATATTCAACGGCTTGCTGTTCTTGTCGCCGCAGCAAGCCGTTGTCCACGCTGTAAGATGCTTTTGTATAAGGAAACACGCCGCAAAATAGAAGGGGGCGAGTATATATACCAGCATTCAGTGAGATCCTTTCTCCGCTATTTGATGTTCGAAGCGTTGAGAACGTCCTTGATCTTGTGCTGTACCATTCTCTGGATAGCGTCGCGTCCGGGACCCAGATACTTTCTCGGATCGAACTCGGCAGGCTGTTCCGTCAGGAAACGTCTGATCTCAGCAGTCATTGCAAGTCTCAGGTCTGTGTCTATGTTGACTTTGCAGACGCCGTGCTTTGCAGCTGTCCTGATCATATCTTCAGGAACTCCCTTTGCTCCCGGGATGTTGCCGCCGTACTGATTGCACATGTCTACGAACTCGGGGAGCACTGTGCTTGCTCCGTGGAGTACCAGCGGTGTGTCCGGAATAAGTTCATGTATTTTGATGAGTCTGTCGAAATCAAGGGCAGGTTCGCCTTTGAATTTATATGCGCCGTGGCTTGTGCCGATGGCTACAGCCAGTGAGTCGACTCCGGTCTTGTCTACGAATTCAGCCGCTTCTTCGGGAACGGTGAAGGTAGCGTCTCTGGAAGCAACGTTGACAGCGTCCTCGATGCCGGCAAGTTTGCCCAGCTCTGCCTCGACTACCACGCCTTTGTCGTGAGCGTATTCAACTACTTCCTTCGTCATTTTGATGTTTTCCTCGAACGGATGCTTGGAACCGTCGATCATAACGGATGTGAATCCGTCGTCAACGCATTTCTTGCAGATATCGAAGTCCTCGCCGTGATCCAGGTGAAGGCATATGTCAAGACCCGTATCTTCGATGGCGGCTTCCACGAGTTTTACGAGATATGCAGGTTTTGCGTATTTGCGGGCGCCGGCGGATACCTGAAGTATCAGTTCCGTGTTCTCGGCCTGCGCGGCCTGAACGATGCCCTGGATGATCTCCATGTTGTTGACGTTGAATGCACCGATCGCATAGTCTTTATTCAGCGCCTTTGCAAACATTTCCTTTGAAGTTACTAAAGCCATAAAAATCCTCCTTTGAATGTAACAGTACTACTAAATAATTATACACCCGGCGATAAAAAACCGCCACACATAAGTGGCGGTAACGTATCATATACTTTCACCGGTAAGCTTCTTTATTATGCTTTTCATCGATGAGCCTTTTTTGATCTTAAAGGTACCCGATTTCAGCTTCGTGGTGAGTTTGTGTTTCTTCAGGAGATTCTCAAATTTGCTTGCCGAAGATATCAATCCTTCTTTTTTGAGTTTAGCGGTCACATCAGAAGATGAATCAAGATCCGTGACTTTTATGGTCACGATCTTGGAAGAATTCGATGATTTATCGCTGTCGGATTTGTTTTCGCTTGTTTTGTCCTTGTCCGAAGACGCATTGCTGTTCTTGTCCGAATCCGATACCTGGGAATCATTGGCGGAAGTCTTGTCCGTGTCGGCAGGCTGCTCGACTTTCGTCTGGTTGTCCGTATCGGCTATGGTGTTCGGGTAATCCATTATCGCATTGATTCTGAACCCGATGACCACAGCGGCCGCCGCAATGATTATCAGCGCGATGAATATGTCGCTTTTATCGTAAAAAGAATCTCTGAAACTCCTCATGAGTACCTCCTTGAGTCCTATAAACAATGTAACATATCAGGGGTGAATAGACAAACGGTTAGAGCCACTTTTTTTATGAAGATTTCTTCACATATGAGCCCTGTGTGTTGTATAATCCTATTTATGGTAAATGTGACGATCACAAAAAATGACGGGGGACAGCGTCTCGACCGTTTCATGAAAAAATACCTGAGAAAAGCGCCGCTTTCCCTTATTTACAGGATGATCCGCAAGGATGTGAAAGTGAATGGGAAGAGGGCGTCCATTGAGGCTGTGCTGAATGAAGGGGATGTACTGAGCATCTATGTCAGCGATGAAGAACTGGCGGCCCTGACGGAAGACGGCGGCATGCGGGAAACGGCAAAAAAGCAGTTTGCTATAGCATATGAAGATGATAATATATTAATTGCCGGCAAGCCTTTCGGTCTGCTGACTCACGGTGACAGCAGAGAGAAGAAAAAAACGCTTGTCAATCAGGTCAGGGGGTATCTCGAAAGTTCGGGAGTTTACCGCGAAGAAGAGGAAAAAGTATTTCGCATAGCTTCTGCAAACAGACTTGACAGGAACACCACGGGTCTGGTGGCTTTTGGTAAGACGGCGGCAGCCCAGAAAGCGCTGAGCCGCGGCTTTGCCGACAAGGAAGCCATAGAGAAATATTATCTGACCATAGTGGCCGGAGAAATGACCGGAGAACTGAGACTTTCGAGTAAAGTCGAAAAAGACGGCAGAACGAATATCTCGAAAGTGGTTGAAGACGGCCGGGAAGGCGGCAGGACCGCCGAGACCATAGCTACTCCGCTGAAAACGGGGAACGGTTTTACACTGGTGAGAGTGAGACTCATGACCGGCAGGACCCACCAGATCAGAGTGCATCTGGCGTGGGCGGGATTCCCGCTTATAGGAGACGCCAAATACGGCGACGCTAAGGTGAACAGGAAGATAAAACAGGAGACAGGAATCACGACCCAGTTGCTCCATGCGTACAGGCTGGTATTTGCGGACATGCAGGAGCCGCTTTCATATCTGAACGGCAAAGCAGTCGAGGCGGAAATGCCGGCGCGTTTCAGGGAAACAACGGAAAAGATCATCGGGAAATGACTGGTGTTTGATAAAGACAGAAAAGCAGGATGAGCAGAAGGAGACCACAGATGAAGGCTCTCATAAAAGACATAATAATAGCGCTGTTGATAGTGCTTGTGATCACAGCAATAATCAAGCCGACCATAGTCAGGGAAAGCTCCATGGAACCGACTCTCTATGACGGCAATTACGTACTTGTAAATAAGATGGCATATAAAGTCGGTAAGATCCATAGGGGAGATATAATCGTTTTCCATTCCGGTATGAAAGCAGAAGACGGAAGCGGAGACAGCGAAGGCAACAAACTGCTTATCAAGAGGATCATAGCGATCCCCGGAGACACGATAAAGATAGAAAACGGCAACGTATATCTCAACGGCAAGATGCAGCATGAGAGTTTCGTCGAAGACGGCGGCACCTGGGGAGATGTGGAAACGACGACCATCCCGGAAGGCAAACTCTTCGTTATGGGTGATCACAGGTCGGTAAGCATCGATTCCAGATCCGAGATGGTAGGTCTGGTGGATCAGGACAGCGTCGTGGGCAACGCGTTTATAAGGCTGTGGCCTATAAATGAAATATGTCTGCTGTAACGAAAAGTGCCATTGAGCTGCGGCACGCGCCGGCGCCGGATGGGGGCGGCAGGATGGAGAGGGCCGCAGGCATATGATATAATCATGAAAGAGACGAGATTAGTAGCAAACAATAAAAAAGC
>JAFYIC010000010.1 GCA_017538845.1 Bacillota bacterium
ACAACCTGGTCAAGAAATACAACGACGCAAAACAGATGATGAAGCAGATGAACAAGCCGGGAAGCAAGATAAACCGCATGCTCAACGGCATGCAGTAAGACCGGCGCAACAGATAAGTTTAAGATTGAGCAATCATATATATTATTAATTTAGGAGGAAACACAAAATGGTAAAGATCAGACTTAAGAGAATGGGCGCTCACAAAAGGCCGTGCTACAGGATCGTAGTTGCAGATTCACGCTGCGCAAGAGACGGCAGATTCATCGAAGAGATCGGATTCTTCGATCCTATCGCAGATCCTGAGGAGATAAGGATCGACGGCGACAGAGCCAAGGAATGGATGTCCAAGGGCGCGCAGCCGACAGAGAGAGTAAGAAGTCTCATGAAGAAAACAGGCGTCATTTAGAATCAGGAAAGCGGTGAGAAACAATGACAGAATTAGTAGCAGCGATCGCAAGATCTCTCGTTGATGATCCTGATGCTGTTGAAGTTACCGAAGAAACGGACGGAAGCGGAACAGTGATCAAGCTCAAAGTGGCGTCAGATGACATGGGCAAAGTAATCGGCAAGCAGGGCAGGATAGCAAAGGCCATCCGCACTGTTGTCAAGGCGGCTGCCACAAAAGCAGGCGATAAAGTAACTGTAGAGATCGTCTGATATACAGGATCAGCAAAGGCACATGTGACCCGCGGCGGGCGCATGTGCCTGAATGATATCATGCGCGTCTTTTACACGGGCGCATCAAGAGGTAATCAATGGGAAACAGGATAAAGATCGGAAAAGTAACAGGTGCCACAGGCCTCAAAGGCGAGGTCAGGGTCTACAGTTACGCGGAAAGCAACGACCGTTTTTCCAGACTCGCCGGCGTATGGCTGGAAGACGATGAATACGGGATAGAAAACGTGCGCTTCCACAAGGACATGGTCATACTGAAGCTTGCCGGCATAAATGACAGGAACACCGCCGAAAAAGTGAAGAACAGGTTCGTCTACATGAATGAAGAGGATCTGGAAGAGCTTCCGGAAGGCCAGTACTACGTGAAAGACCTTATCGGCCTGAAGGCGGTAACAGTAAGCGGAGATGAGATAGGCACCATAACCGACATCCTGCAGAACACACCGCAGGATATATATGAGATCGAAAAGAAAGACGGAAAGAAGGCTCTCATACCCGGAGTGCCTGATTTCCTGAAGAAGATAGATACAGAAAACGGCGTGGTCGTATTCGACCCGGCGGAGGGACTGCTGGATCTGAACTGAAGCATCCGGGCGGAGCCCCCGGACAGCGGATGACCGGTGCAGCAGCGAGGTATACGCGATGAAGATAGATATCCTTACGCTTTTCCCGGAGATGTTCGTTCCGGTGACCGAAAGCAGCATGCTCGGAAGAGCGTGTGAAAACGGCATACTGAACATACGTCTGACCGACATCAGGGACTATACTCTGGACAAGCACAACAGGACAGATGAATATCCTTTCGGCGGGGGCACGGGAATGGTGCTCCAGACCGAGCCTGTTTTCAGAGCCATGGAAGCCGTGACCGGCATAAGCCCGTCGGAATGGGGAAAAAGCGGAAAGAAAAAGTGCATATACATGTCTCCGAGAGGCAAGATCCTGGACCGTAACAAGATCGAGGAGCTTTCGAAGGAAGAGGAACTGATCATACTCTGCGGCCACTATGAAGGCGTGGACCAGCGGATACTTGATCATTTTGACATGGAAGAGATATCTATAGGCGACTATGTGCTCACCGGAGGGGAGCTGCCTGCCATGGTGCTCATAGACAGCGTGGCCAGGTTCATACCCGGAGTACTGGGGGACAGCGAAGGAGTCACCGATGAGTCGATCTACAGCGGACTTTTAGAGTACGACCAGTATACGAAACCCAGGGAATACGAGGGGCTGGAAGTGCCGGAGGTGCTCTACGGGGGCAATCACAAGGAGATCGCCCTGTGGAAATTCGAAAAGTCCCTGGCCATAACGAAGGAAAGAAGGCCCGACCTGTTCGAGGCCTTTGTCAGGGATCATCGTGAGCTCACGAAAGATGAGCAGAAGATACTTGACAGATATACGGGGGAAGACGGCGAATAAGCCGTCTGTTAAAGCTGCCGGACCCGTCTTTTGCCGGCGGCTCTGAAAGCACAAAATAATGTGTGCGTACTGTTGAAAAGTAACAGTATATGGGGTAAAATTAATTATTGGAGAATCAGAGATGAAAGACAAGCGTAAGTACATATATTTTGTTATAGTGCTCATCGTACTTGGGCTCATTATCTATGTAGTGCCTTCTGTGACGGGTCTTTTTGAGACTACAGAGACCATCGAGAGCGGCACGCTCCAGGTAAGCGAAAACAATACATGCTATTTCATAAGAAATGAGAAGATATACACGGCGGCATCCGGCGGTGAGATACATTTTCTTGTAAAAGAAGGCGAAAAGGTCCGTAAAAAGACAAAGATCGCCCAGTTCAACGCGGATGGCCGGAGCCTCGGCGAAAATGAAGAGTCCGAATACGCGGATCTCCAGAAATCCATCAAAGGCCTGACGGTCAAGACCGAGATCTTCAGGACCGGTTCCAGCGGCGTGATCAGTTTCTACATCGATGAAAATGAGAACGCTTTCACCACATCGAAGATGGGCAAGCTGAAATACGAGAAAGTCTCCCAGATGGATTTTGACGAGACGAAGATCAAAAGGACTTCCACCTACGAAGGGGAGCCTCTTTACAAGCTGGTGGATGACAGCAAGTGGTACTTCGTTTTCTGGACGGCTGCCGAGAACATAGCAAGATACGAAAAGGGGAATAAACTTGCCCTCGTGGTGGACGAAGGCGAGATAGAGGCAACGATAACGGATGTCACTGAAGACGGCGACAAGTGGCGCATAACAGCCTCCAGCAACTATTACTACAAAGACCTTCCCAGATACATCTGTAAGGACGCGCTGATAATAAGCAGCCGGGATTCCGGGCTCATCATCGACAACGAATACATGACGACCAGGAAAGGAAAACCCGGCGTCATGGTCAGACAGAAGACCGGGGACTACGAGTTCGTGCCTGTGAACGTGGAGGCGTCGGACGGACATCAGTCCGTAGTGTCGAATGACTATTTTTACGATGATAAAGGCAAGATGATAGAGACCGTCCAGATATACGATGAAATACTGAAGGATCCGGGAAAAGGGAACTAAGAGGTGAGGAAAATGTCGTCAATAACGGAGAATTATCAGAGACTGAAAAAAGAAGTCGGCGATGACGTTCTTCTCGTGGCAGTAACGAAGACCCACCCTGTGGAGATGCTCAACGAAGTCATCGACGCGGGAGCCACGGACATAGGGGAGAACAAAGTCCAGGAGATCATGGACAAGTACGAGCATGTGAAGCCCGTAAGATGGCATATGATAGGTCACCTGCAGACCAACAAGGTGAAATACATCATAGACAAGGTATCCATGATCCACTCGGTGGATTCCATGAAGTTGGCCAAAGAGATAGACAAGAGGGCGGCTCAGCACGGTCTGGTAATGGATATACTCATTCAGGTCAATTCCGCGCAGGAAGAAAGCAAATTCGGTATCACCACTGACGAGACGGGCGCTCTCATAGAGGAGATCCTCGCAAGCTGCCCCAATGTCAGGATACGCGGACTCATGTGCATAGCTCCTTATGCAGATGATCCGGATACAGTAAGACAGTATTTTGCTGAAGTGAAGAAACTCTATGACAGGTTCAGCAGCATCGATCATGAGAATCTTGACTTTAAGTATCTGTCCATGGGCATGTCCCATGACTACAAAGTAGCTATTGAAGAGGGATCTAATCTCGTCAGGATAGGAACTTCCATATTCGGCGAGCGGGATTACAGTAAAAAAGAGATTTAAGACAGGAGGTCAAAATGGGTTTAATCGATAAGTTCAAGGATCTGGTTGGTATCGAAGACATCGATGAAGATGAATACGAAGAAGAGGTCCTGGCAGCAAAGAAGACTGAACGTAAGGGGACTGAGCTGGTAAGAAGCAGAAATCAGGGTTCGTTCAGATCAGAGACAAGAGACAACAAAGTGCTGAGCATGCAGCATCAGCAGCAGCCAAGCAAGAATTCCAGCAGATACAGCAACGCGTTCAAACTCGTTGTGATAGAGCCGGACAGCTTTGACGAATGCCCCAAGCTGGTAGACAGTCTCAAAGCCAGAAAGCCGATAATAATCAACCTTGAGAAGGTCGAGTCGGACACAGCGCGCAAGGTATTCGATTTCCTCAGCGGCGCCACATATGCTCTCAACGGCAACGTGCAGAAGGTTGCTGCGAATATATTCGTATTTGCGCCTGAGAACGTAGACATCAAAGCAGGAATGGAGAAAACGAATTTCGATTTTGCCAACATGTCAAAGGATGCCTGGAGGTAAAAAATGATCACACCGTATGACATACAGGAAAAAGAATTTTCCAGGGGAGTACGCGGTTACAAGGAAGATGAGGTCGACGCCTTTCTCGATAAGATCATAGTTGATATGGAGCACCTCATCAAAGAGAACGAGGCACTGAAAGCGACCATCAGCGATCTGGAAAAACAGCTTTCGGAAAAAGGTGACACAAACAGTTCAGTAGCCGATACTCTGAAGTCTGCCCAGAATCTCATGAAAGAGATTTCTTTCAGCGCGGAGAAAAGGGCAAGACTCATGATAAAGGATGCCGAGCTTGAGGCTTCCAACATCAAAAAAGAAGCGCGTCAGAAGGTGGCACAGCTCGAAGAAGAGAACTCGACTCTCAAGCGCAACTTTGACGCATTCAGGAACAGGTACAGGAATCTGCTCGAGGCCGAACTGGAAAGGTTCGACAGCCTTACCAACGAGATCTATCCTGACCTTACCATAAACGATCTTGAGGATCTTGAGACGGCCGTGCCGGAACCGGAACCTCAGGAAAACAAAACATCCGACACCATGGTGAAACAGCCCGCGGCAAGACCGGCAAGAAGAGCTGACATGGATCAGACTATGGTATTCGGAAAGAAAGACTGATCAGATAAATCAGGAGGCGGGGCATTCAATGCCCCGTGATTTTTATGTACTACATCATCGCAGCCATACTGCTTACCATCGATCAGGGAATCAAGTGTCTCGTTATATCCGGAATGGATCCGGGAGAGAAGATCCCGGTGATCGGTGAGTTTTTCAGGATAGCATACACACAGAACACAGGGATAGCTTTCAGCCTTTTCGAAGATAAGGGCTTTCTTCTGATACTTATCCCTGCCACGATATCCGTAGTGTGCGCTGTGGTGCTGGCACGGACGAAGGGGAAGACCCACCCTGTGCTGAACTGGGGACTTGCGCTGGTACTGGCGGGCGGCATAGGCAACGTGATAGACAGACTGGTACATGGTTATGTGGTGGACTACCTGAGCTTTGGTAGTTTCGCCATATTCAATTTCGCTGACGTGTGCATCTGTACAGGATGCGGTCTGATACTTCTGTATGTGCTTTTCATATACGGGAAAAAGGATGCTCCGAAGGCCTGATGACGGATCGGGCGGCAGAGCGGAAGAATGCGGCTGTAACAGTTAAGAGAAAGGAAACGCATCATGGATGATGAAAGGATCATAAACATCTCTTTCGATGAGAGGTGCAGAGGTCTGAGGCTGGACAAGGCTCTTTCTCTTGTTATGCCTGATATCTCCAGAAGCGCGCTGCAGAAACATATCGAAGAAGGACGGGTATTCCTGGACGGAAAACTGTGCGACAGCAAGAAGTATACTGTTTCGGGAAACGAGGAAGTAACAGTCGAACTGCCGGAACCGGAGATCCTGGAAGTAAAAGCAGAGAACATACCGCTGGACATAGTTTATGAGGATGACGACGTGCTGGTGGTGAACAAGCCAAAGGGCATGGTGGTCCATCCGGCGGCGGGGAATCCCGATGGTACGCTTGTCAATGCGGTGATGTATCACTGCGGTGACAGCCTTTCGTCCATAAACGGGGTCATAAGGCCCGGCATAGTCCACAGGATAGACAAGGACACCAGCGGGCTGCTGATGATAGCCAAGAACGATGCGGCTCACAATTCTCTGGCAGCACAGCTGGCAGAACACTCCATAACGAGGAGATACAAGGCGGTGGTCTACAACAACTTCAAAGAAGATGAAGGAACGGTGGACGAACCAATAGGCCGCGACCCGAAGAACAGACAGAGACAGTGCGTGATACATACCAATTCCAGAGAAGCCGTGACCCATTACAAAGTACTGGAAAGACTGGGAAGGTTCACTCTCATACAGGCGATTTTAGAGACGGGAAGGACCCATCAGATAAGGGTGCACATGGCATACATCAAACATCCTCTGCTGGGAGACGAACTGTACGGACCTGCAAAGAACCCCTACGGCGTGAAAGGCCAGATGCTCCATGCGGGAGTTCTGGGATTCGTTCATCCCTCAACGGGGGAATACATGGAATTTGAAAGACCGGAACCTGAAGAGTTCCTTAAGATAGTGGAAAGGATAAGACGGGAAGGCAGATAAAAAGACACGGCCCGGGAGAAAGACTCAGTCATTTCCCTCCGGCCGCATAGAAAGGTTATACTGCGGGCCCTGAGTGTTATAAGTGATTAGGTAGGCAAGGTGTGGAATGCCCGCAGATCTTCATTTTCTGCCCGCTGTTCCCAGCGTTCTGAAAACGTTGATACAGTTTTCACATATGTAACCGCCTTTGAAAGCGATATTTTTATAACAGCTTCCGCAGATGGTACAGATTTGCTGCCCGGTATGTCTGTTTTCCATTTGTAACACCTCCCGATCCAAATAATGCAGCGGCTGTCTGACAAAAGCAGACAGTTCTGATACCCGGGACACTATGATATATCTCCCGGCGCAGGCAGGCAAAGGTTCGGGGGGCAAAGGTAAAAAGTAAGTAGGATAGATGTAACGATCCAGTAAGGTATTATGTACCGGAGGTAAGAATCATGGAAAACTTCGAACTTTACAGCAATAACGATCTCAGGATAGAGGGATACAGGTGGCCTGTTGAAGATCCCGTATGTGTGATGTGCATAATCCACGGCGTAGGGGAGCACGCGGGAAGATATGACAGGATGGCGGGAAAACTCAACAGCAAAGGCATCGCTGTACTGTCAATGGACCTGAGAGGACACGGCCTGACCAGCGGAAAACGCGGTCACTGCACGCCCAGAAGGAGCGTTCTTGCAGACGTGGACCGGTTGGTACGACAGGCTCAGAGCGATTATCCCGATGTTCCCATAGTAGTATACGGACACAGCATGGGCGGAAACATAGGACTTGATTATGTAAACAGAGGAAATCTTAACGATGTCCCGGTGGGATTCATCATTTCGGCCCCGTGGATCAGACTGGTGAAGCGTATACCGGCGCCGCTTTACGCTATAGTCAAGATATTATCCAAAGTGTCTCCGAAACTTCAGATCAACACCAGCATCGATGACGAAAGCCTGCTGGGAAACAAGGAATCGGTAGGCCCTTATCTGGACGATCCCCTTGTTCATCCGAAACTTACGACCATATCGGCCATTGAAGCTTTCGAAGTGGGAAAGAAACTTGAAGACGGGACCCTTGAATCAAACGGCGGATCTGACGGCAAGCCGCTGCTGCTCATGCACGGTACGGAAGACAGGATATGTGATATCGAAGGATCGAGAAAGGTTGCCGGAAATATGAAGGACCGCTGCGAATACATCGA
The DNA here is from genome assembly GCA_017538845.1 of Bacillota bacterium. GTDB lineage: Bacteria > Bacillota > Clostridia > Peptostreptococcales > Anaerovoracaceae > RGIG7111. The sequence goes on from JAFYIC010000010.1 coordinate 7,714, forward strand.
GTGGGAAGGCCTTTGCCATGAGATACATAACGGCGGCAGCGAGAGCAACGGCGACGAGGTAATAGAGAAGATCGGTCAGTGGATAATCGATCTGTGCGCAGGACAGGCGGGCGACAAATAAAACCTATGGCAGTAATGCGCTCCGGACTTGGCGGAAGGTTGAAATATCCGCATCGGAGCGCAGAAATATTTGTGTATCAAATTGACATAATACACGAGATATAGTATAATATTTGGAAGTAATCAGGGGGTTATAATTTCCTTTTTTCATAAAAGGAAAGGGATGGTGAGACGAATGTCATTTTCTTCAGGAGCAAGGCGGCTGCTTACTTTTACGGTTGTCCTTGCATTAGCACTGATCCTTTCAATTGTATTAATGAAGGCGTCGGATGATGTAGTTTATGCCGACACCACTCTTAAGTACGGCGTTGTCAACGACGGCCCTCTTAACGTGAGAAGCGGTCCGGGCACGAGCTATAAGTCTTATGGTTCGCTTCAGAAGGGAAAAGCAGTAACAGTCAGAGGTACCTCGGGCAAGTGGTACATCATAAGATTCAACTCAAAAAAAGGCTACGTCCATTCCGATTTCATCACCCTGAAAAAAGGATACAAAATCATATACTCATCAGCCAGATACGGATTTGTAAAGAAATCAGTCGCTGTCCGCAGCAAGGCATCCGCCTCATCGTCTAAGTACGGCACGATAAAAGCCGGCAAAATCATCAGACGGAGGGCTTACCGCGTCACAAAAGACGGGACAAAGTGGTATCAGATAAAATACAGCGGCAAGACCGCTTATGTCAGCGCGGGCAGGATACTGAAAGTCACATACAAGGTCTATAACCCGGCCAGGGAGGGCAGGACCAAAGATCCGCTCAACTACAGGACCGGTCCGGCCACGTACTTCGGGAAGAAAGGAACCATATCCGAGGGAAAGAAGATAAACATATACAGCAGAGTGAAGGCCAACGGCGAGTACTGGTACCGTATCAAACGCAGCGGTACGTATTATTGGGTGTGCGCCGAGTATGTGAAACTTCTCTCTTCGGGGAGCACCGGCGGTGATACGACTACGACGACTGATTTTGTCGCTGATCTGAAGAAGCAGGGATTCCCTTACAGTTACAGGAAAGAGATCCTCAAGCTGCACAAAAAACATCCTAAATGGAGATTCAGGATACAGAAGACGAATATAAAGTGGAGCAAGATGCTCAACGCCGAAAACGAACTGGGACAGAACCTGGTGGAGCCGACCGAGTACGAATCCTGGAAGACCCTGAGAAAGGGCGCCTACGATTTCGGAAAGAACAGGTACGTATCCTTCGACGGCAGGTGGAACCAGGCTTCCAAGGAAGTCATCGCGTATTTCCTTGATCCCAGAAACGGCCTTACGGAAAACAACATATATCAGTTCATGGGCCACAAGTTCAACTCCAAATACCAGAACAAGAAGACGATAAAGAGCATAGTCTCATCAGTTGACTACTGCTTCATGAACACGGAATCATATATCAAATGCCTTTACAACGCCGGCAAGGGCGCCGGTGTCAACCCTAACGTGATAACTGCCATGGTAGTAATGGAGCAGGGATGGAAAGGCGGAAGCGGACTTATCTCAGGAAAAGTCAAAGGTTATGAAGGAATATACAATCACTTTAATATAGGCGCATATACCACATCCAACATGTCGGCGGTAATACACGGACTGTGGTGGGCCAAAGGCGCAGGCGTGGGAGCCACCACTTACGGACGCCCATGGACCAGCAGGACCAAGTCGCTGAAAGGCGGAGCGCTGTTCTACAAGACCGGATACATCGACAACAAACAGAATACGTATTACCTTAAGAAATTCAACGCCATGAACGGCGATTCATATCTGCCCAAGCATCAGTATTCAACGGCTGTTTTCGCAGCACAAAGCGAGGGAAAGATACTGAAGAGAGCTTATCAGGACAGCGATGATTATCCGATGATCTTCTACGTACCGGTATACAAAGACATGCCTTCGGAAAAGTGCAGATATCCGGTATGCAAAGGCAACAACGACTACTATCTCAAGAGCCTGAACGTGAAGGGATACAGCAAGACGCCGTCCTTCGACAGGTACAAGAAGACATACAGAGTGAGCGTACCGTCAGACGTTTCAAAGGTGGAGATAACGGCAAAGGCACACAACAGCGAAGCGACGATCACCGGCACCGGTACGGTATCGCTGAAGAAAGGCGAAAACACTAAGTACGTCAAGGTCAGATCCACCAGCGGAAAGACCAGAAAATACAAACTGATCATAACCAGGAAATAAGGAGGCAGGGAAATAGAGATGAAACAGGTCTGTTTTAAGAAAAGCACATATCTGATAATGGCTTTGCTGCTTGCAGCCATGGTAACAGTGATGCCTTTAGCGTCTGATGAAGTATGGGCCTCAGAGGGTTCAGCCGGCATCGACGCGGCGTCAAAGGTGACAAAGGGGGATAAATTCACTGTTACAGTTACTTATTCCGGGGAATACCTCGGGAGAGTAAGAGGCATGATGAAATATGATACGTCCGTGCTTAAATACATCTCAGGCGGAAGCAGTGAAGGCAACGGCGGTGCAGTGGAGCTGAGAGGCAGCGGCGAAGGCGGAGACATTACGTTCAAGATCAAATTCAAAGCAGTCGGAAAGGGAAAGAGCAAACTTTCTCTGAAGACTTCGGACATGTATGACCTGGACGAGATGGATATGGGAAATCCTGTTGCTTCGACAGTTGTACGGGTAAGCGCCCCCGCGCCGGCAGAACAGACCGACGATCAGGATA
>JAFYIC010000068.1 GCA_017538845.1 Bacillota bacterium
ACGCCTTCCTTGATCGTGTAAGGCGTTCCTTCATCATCGGTTCCCGAAAGCGCCATGCACGGAACCTTGATGTTCTTTACATCCTCACGCACATCCCAGTCACGCATCTTGCCCGGGCAGACAAAGTCGCTCTTGCCCTGCATTACCAGATAGCAGTCACCGAATCCCTCCAGTGTTTCCTGGATATAATCGGGGTAAGGCGGATACGTTCCGAAAATGTGTCTCTTATAGTATTCGTCGTTCGCCGCAATAGCCTCCGGCGTTTCGTAATTGTCTGTCGCTTCAGCTTCCGCCAGCGCTTCCTGCATGTCTTCCGGCAGGTATTTGATAAGACGGTTGGCCTCGTCAAGCCAGGTCTGAATGCGTACCGGCGAGGAATTGAGTACCATGGAATGGATACCTGTGTCGTCGGTAGTGGCTATCAGCATCTCCAGCATGCCGCCCCAGCTGTTTCCGAAAGTATGGAATTCCTTGAGTCCCAGAGCATCACGAACTGCGTAGAACTCATTCAGCCAGAGATCGTAATTCCAGAAATCATCATCCTGAGGGGGGATACTGGACTTTCCGCAGCCGATCTGATCGTAGAAAATTACCTGACGGTCATAACGGTCTGCAAGCACTTTATATGGAAGCAGATAATTGTGGCATGCGCCCGGTCCACCGTGGATCATAACAACCGGAAGTTTTCCGTTATCTTTCTGCTCTCCAAAAATCCTGTAGTATGTCTTAAAACCGGCATAATCTACATATCCTTCTCGCATCGTAGCCATATCGTTTTCCTTTCTCATTGCTTATTGCTCATGCTGTTTTAACAGCAGTTTTATTATGCTAATATACTATTACAAATAACGGTAATAATCAAATCAACGTGCAAATAGTCCGCCCCGCGTCAGCTGAAAAAGACTGTTACGTATTTCCGCAGTATGGTGCTATGATTATATGAGAGAAAGCAAACCGTTCTGCAGAATTACAAAGGAGATAAAAAATGGGCGCTGTACTGCAACACTTTTTAGACAAATTTGAAGAATTCAAGGTCCTTCCGGCCGGAGAGTCTTTCAACATCGAAGTATCAGATCAGGAAGCTACTGCTGCAGCCAATGAATTTCTGACCGAAAACAAGGCGCAGGTCAAACAGTTTCTGAAACAGTCGACCGGTCTTGCTCTGGATATCGACAAACCGTCCATCGATTTCCTGGATGACGGAATAATACTGTCGGCAAAAGGCGGCATGGGTTTTCTGAAAGCCAAAGCTTCCCTCACCGCCAACGTGCTGTGGGACGGCGGACCGGTAGTAGATGTCCGTTCTGTAGATGTCCCGTTCATATCCGTTTCACCACAGAAGCTCAATTCATCAGTGAAAAAAATGCTCGGGCAGCTGACAGAGAAAGTCGAAGAATATGCCGAAATCAGTTCCTTCAAATTAACGTACGGTTCCGCTATTCTGGAGGCAGTAAAAAAGTAACAATAGCATGGCCGGACGGGCACTCAGGGTAATGCAGGTATATCAAAAGGAGTACCGGATGGTACTCCTTCTTTTTTTCGATCGTGTCCGGAGTCAAATTACAAAGTCCTGTAGAGCGTCACAAAGACTTTCTCCAGTTTACCGTTATTCCAAAGTTCCAGGCCTCCGTTGCACCACGCGTCAGAAGTGCCTGTGCACCAGTAATCGGGACCGTCCTTATACGTTTTTCCGTCAGGCTGTGTATATGGTTTGCTGCACTTCATCTTCAGGTATATGGTAGTGTCTTCTCCTCTTTTTGAGAATATCTCGAACTTCATGCGTTTCTTTGTGTTCTTGAACTTCTTGATGACCACATAGTCGCCGTCGTCCGCCTTCATGACCGCATGAATGTAATTCTTGTTTATCACCTTCACATTCAGCGTAAAATCCTCGTCAGACCATTTGCCCAGATACTTTCTGTATGATTTCGGCGTCTTCTGCTTCGGATAGACCTTGATGGTCACCGTCTTGACCGGCGATCTTTTGTAGTTCTTCGTCGCCGCTGCGTATATGCGAATCTTTACCTTCCTGGTCTTCTTGACATTCCTTATAGTCACTACTCCTTTGGAGCTGACTTTCACAGCCTTTCTGTTGGATGATTTGTATATCAGTTTGCCTTTGCCTTTTACCCTTTTGGCCTTCAGCCTGAACTTCTTGGCACCGTAGAACTTGGTGTATTTGGTCTTCTTTACTTTGACCTTCTGAGCGGCTTTTGTAATGCTCCACTTCACCTTCTTGTCTGTCTTCTTGCCGTCGGACCATACGTAATTGGCTTTGTCCTTAAGAATAAATCTTGCCGTGTATTTCCCGGCATACTTTTTTTTGTTTCCTCTTACCGTGTAATACTTGTTGCCCGTCGCAACAGTCCTGGTCTTTCCGTTATATACGAAACGTTTTTTCGATACTGAAAGAGTCACTTTCTTCGGGTTGATCCTGTAGGCGGCTGTCGTCTGCCCAGTGTACATGCCGGCGCCGTTGACTGTGATGGTATATTCGCCCGCATTGGTTGAATTCTCATCGGACCATTCCAGAGTATAATCTGTCTTTTCCGTCAGTTCCATCCCGTCGATAGTTTTTATGGACGGCTTCTGTACCTGTCCGCTGTACGTGAATGTGGTCTTCGAAAGAACGACCTTCGCGCCGTTTATGTCGATCTGCTCGTCCGCCAATGCGGTCAGGGCAGGCATCATAGCCAGCGCCACAAGTATCGCTGTCAGTATGCTCAGCAGTTTTTTCCTTTTATCCACGTCAAAATCTCCTTTTTTTATGATGCATAAGTCTATTTATAATCAAATCTTGTATTCTGGTCGATTATGTTCACCCAGGTCTTTCCCGGTGTGACCTTGACGCGCTTTCCGTCTTTATCTCTGAAGATAGTAGGCGAGCTGTACTTTTTCTTGGTCCAGCGGCACTTGATTACTTTGCCCTGGGTGAATATCCATGCTTTGCCACCCTTGGTCATATCGATCTTGAGTCTTCCCTTGTGATCGAACGCCTTGCTGCTGACCTTATATACTATGACGTTTTTCACCTTGATGGATTTACCGTTGTTCAGATCCCTGTAAGCTCCGCCGTTGACAGATCTTTTGTAGTATCCCTTCTTGGAATTCCAGTTGAATACTCCTTTGCAGTTCACATATTCAACAGTGATCTTCGAAGCATCGCCGTTCCATTTGGGAGCGGTCACGCCTTCAAGGGTCGGTATCTCATATTCCTGTCTCGGAGATTCAAGCTGTTCCTTTGCGATAGCCTCATACTTTGCGTTGAATTCCTCTTCAGTCCCGTTTATGACCGCCAGATCCTTTTCATTGAAGTATGAGAAGGAAGGAAGATTTAACTTCTTGTCCAGGTATCCCTGCTCTTTTGCCGCTTTATATACGTCCGCGGTCTTTACAAGTGAGTTATGCGGCGCGGGCTTTTCGTTTGTCCTGTAGTAGAAGCCGTAAGTCTGCGCAGGTATATCGGCAACGTGGCCCTTCGAAAGATATTTCTTCGCTCCGGGCGACCAGCCGTTATGAGTAAGAATAGCCTTTTTCTCCCTTGCGAGAGTAACGATGTAGGATCTTACAGATCTGCATG
>JAFYIC010000069.1 GCA_017538845.1 Bacillota bacterium
CGTGGTCGTTGCGAAACTTATCAACAGTATCATGCTGGACGGGAAAAAGGGAACTGCCCAGGCTATCGTTTATGACGCTTTCGACAAAGTGAAAGACGAGACCGGGGAAGAAGCTTTGGAAGTATTTGAAAAAGCGATGAATAACATCATGCCTACGCTTGAAGTTAAGGCAAGACGTGTCGGAGGTGCGAACTATCAGGTTCCTATGGAAGTACGTCCGGACAGACGACAGACACTGGGACTCAGATGGCTGACTCAGTACACAAGAGCCAGAGGAGAAAAGACAATGTCTGAGAGACTGGCCAAGGAACTGATCGATGCATCAAACAACACCGGCGCATCAGTTAAGAAAAAGGAAGACACACACAAGATGGCAGAAGCCAACAAGGCATTCGCTCACTACAGATGGTAGTAAACGGATGACAAAAAAATGCAGAAAGGAGGTAAAAGATGCCGAGACAATTTTCGCTTGAAATGACAAGAAACATTGGTATCATGGCACACATCGATGCCGGCAAGACTACTACGACAGAGCGGATACTCTTCTACACAGGCCGTACCCACAAAATGGGCGAGACGCACGAAGGCGCGGCTCAGATGGACTGGATGGATCAGGAACAGGAACGCGGTATCACCATAACCTCCGCTGCTACTACAGCCCAGTGGAAAGGCCACAGGATCAACATCATCGACACACCGGGACACGTAGACTTCACAGTAGAAGTCGAACGTTCACTGAGAGTGCTGGACGGAGCTGTGACTGTGCTTTGCGCAAAGGGCGGCGTTGAACCCCAGTCAGAGACCGTATGGAGACAGGCTGAGAAGTACGGAGTACCGAGAATGATATTCATAAACAAGATGGATATCATGGGCGCCGATTTCTTCAGAGTAGTGGATATGGTCAAGGACAGACTCAAGGCCAATGCCGTTCCGGTGCAGCTGCCCATTGGAGCTGAGGAAGATTTTGTTGGTATCATCGACCTTATAGAGATGAAAGCAGAGATCTATAAGGACGATCTTGGAAAGAAATTCGACATAGTCGAGATACCCGATGAACTCAAAGACGAAGCCCGGAAATGGAGAGATGAGCTTGTAGAGGCAGTCGCTGAAGCCGACGAGGATCTGATGATGAAATACCTCGAAGGAGAGGAGATCACCAAGGATGAGATCCGGGGCGCTGTCAGGAAGCTGACCATCAGCAATAAGATGGTACCGGTAACGTGCGGTTCGGCATATAAGAACAAGGGAGTCCAGATGATGCTGGACGCAGTCGTTGCGTATATGCCTTCACCGCTGGATATACCGCCGATCAGGGGAATCATCCCTTCCAACAAACAGGAAGCGGAAAGACCTGCGAATGACAACGGATATTTTTCCGCGTTGGCATTCAAGATAATGGCAGATCCGTTCGTTGGAAAGCTCGCATTCTTCAGAGTGTATTCCGGTACACTGAAGACGGGTTCATACGTGTACAATTCGACAAAGGGCAAAAAAGAGCGTATCGGAAGGATCCTCCAGATGCACGCCAACAAGCGTGAAGACATTGAGGAAGTTTATTCCGGCGATATAGCTGCCGCAGTCGGATTAAAGGAAACGACCACAGGAGATACTCTCTGTGATGACAAACACGCAATAATACTTGAATCTATGGAATTCCCGGATCCCGTTATCGAGATCGCCATAGAGCCCAAGACAAAGGCCGGTCAGGAGAAGATGGGCATCGCGCTGGCAAAACTTGCCGAAGAAGATCCCACATTCAAGACCTACACCAACGAGGATACAGGTCAGACGATCATAGCCGGCATGGGCGAGCTTCACCTTGAGATAATAGTCGACAGACTTTTAAGAGAATTCAAGGTAGAGGCAAACATAGGAAAACCAAGGGTTTCATACAAAGAGACAATCACGAAAGAAGCCGACGTGGATTACAAGTATGCGAAGCAGTCCGGCGGACATGGTCAGTACGGACATGTAAAGATCAGAGTATATCCGAGAGAACCGGGTTCGGGTTTCGAATTCAAGAGCACGATCGTCGGAGGCGCTATACCGAAAGAGTATATCTCCAGCATCGAAGATGGTATCAGAGAGGCCATGGAAACTGGCCCGATAGCAGGTTATCAGGTAGTTGATATAGGAGTTGAACTGTACGACGGTTCATATCACGAAGTCGACTCTTCCGAAATGGCGTTCAAGATCGCCGCGTCGATGGCGTTCAGGGAAGCTGTGCAGAAGGCCCAGGGCGTTCTCCTCGAGCCGGTATTCAAGATAGAGGTCACAGTACCTGAAGAATACATGGGCGACGTTATAGGAGACATAAGCGCAAGGCGCGGAAAGATCGAAGGTTCCGATATGAACAGCGGAGCAGTCGCCATAAGAGGATTCGTTCCCCTTTCGGAGATGTTCGGATACGCTACGGACCTGAGGTCGAAGACCCAGGGAAGAGGTGTGTACGTAATGCAGTTCGATCACTTTGAAAGACTGCCGGACAACCTTATAGATAAGATAAACTGTTAATCATTCATATTTTTATTAATGCGCAGGGAGCGCAGAGGAGGAAATAAAATGGCAAAAGAGAAATTTGAAAGGA
>JAFYIC010000070.1 GCA_017538845.1 Bacillota bacterium
CTCAGAGGAAAACGATATGTCGGTGTCATAAGTGAAGATTCTTCAAAAGGCATGGTAGACATTGGAGTACCTATGGGTGTTATCGTGGCTCTTTGTCCGGCGACCAGTCCGGTGTCTACTACTATTTATAAGGCACTGATAGCGGTCAAGTCCGGCAACGCGATAATCTTTTCACCTCATCCGAGGGCAAAGAACACCATATCAAAAGTGCTCGACATCATGATCGAAGCGGCGGAGAACGCCGGCCTTCCTGAAGGGGCGCTTACATATCTTCATACTGTAGCTGAAAGCGGGACCATAGAGCTGATGAATCATGAGAATGTATCCATGATCGTCAACACCGGTGTTCCCGGCATGCTGAAAGCTGCGCAGGAATCGCACAAACCGCTTATATACGGAGGCGCCGGAAACGGCCCGGTATTCATTGAGCGGTCTGCAGATATCCCTCAGGCTGTAAAGGACATCATAAGCAGCAAGACCTTTGACTACGGTCTGCTTCCGGCAGCGGAACAGACTATCGTTGTGGACGGAGCAATAGCAGATCAGGTCAAAGCGGAGTTCATGAAGAATCATGCATGGTTCATGAGCAGCGAAGAATCGAAGCAGCTCGCCCGGATCATGTTTGAACCTGACGGCAGCGCAGACAAAGATCTGGTAGGCATACCTGCGGAGAAGCTGGCACAGAAAGCAGGCTTCGCAGTGCCTAAAGGAACGGTGCTTCTGATCTCAGAAGAAAAGTTCGCGTCACGTCAGAACCCGTACACGAGAGAAAAACTCGGCCCGGTAATGGCTTACTTTATAGAAGACGACTGGATGCACGCATGTGAAAAGTGCATAGAACTTCTTCTTACGGAAAGACAGGGTCATACACTCGTGATCCACTCGAAGGACGAGGGCGTGATCAGGGAGTTCGCTCTTAAGAAACCGGTAGGAAGAGTACTGGTGAATACTCCGGCCACATTCGGAAGTATGGGCGCAACGACCAATCTGGTCCCCGCAATGACCCTGGGAAGCGGAACAGCGGGCTTTGGAATAACATCAGACAATGTTTCCCCCGGAAATCTCATATATGTACGTAAAGTGGGATTCGGGATGAGAAACATGGAAACGGTCGACAAGGATCTGTTCAGACGTAGTTCACTGCCTGAACAGCCGCAGGTGACCATTGAAGACATGCACCATGCCGAGGAAGTAAAGACTGTCCAGGAGGTGCTCAGAAACATCATCAATAATATCGAAGGATTAAACGATAAATAATATTGAAATTTGTAAATACTATATGAAAAACCTAAAGAAAGGGAGGTAGAACTTTGGATATTCGTGAATTTTCAAACAAATTGGCCGAAGCTACGAAAGATATGTCCCCCGAAGAAAGAGACGCTCTCAAGAAAATGTTTGAGGGTGTAACAAGTAACATGTCGAACGATAGCGCTCCGGCACCAAGCGCCCCGGCACCAAGTGCTCCGGCTCCGGAACAACCGGCAGCAGCGGCAGCACCGGGAACCGGCGTTCCTGATGGCCCTACACCGCGTATTCTCGCACTGAAAGAGAATTATCGTAAGCAGGTGCCTTCAATATCCACATTCCGTGCAAGAGCCGTAACGGAAGTTACTAAAGAACATCCGGGTATGCCGAAGATCATCCTGAGAGCGAAAGCATTCAAACGCTGCTGCGAAACAGCGCCGCTGGTGATCCAGGACAATGAGCTGATCGTAGGTAACCCGACAGGTGGTCCCCGTGTAGGAGCATTCGCACCGGACATCGCCTGGGAGTGGATGGAAGATGAACTTGAGACGATCGGAACAAGACCTCAGGACCCGTTCTATATTTCAGAGGAAGATAAAAAGTATATCAAAGAGGAACTGATCCCGTTCTGGAGAGGAAAGTCCGTTGCAGAGCACTGTTATGACCAGTACAGAGAGTGCGGCGGATGGGAACTGTCAGGCGAATCCTATGTATCTGACTGTTCATACCACGCAGAAAACGGTGGTGGAGACTCCAACCCGGGATATGACGTCATCCTTATGAAGAAGGGTATGCAGGACATCCAGGATGAAGCAAAACAGAAGCTTGAGGAACTGGATTATGCAAATCCTGAAGATATCGACAAGATATATTTCTACAAAGGCGTTATTGATACCACAGAAGGTGTCATGATCTATGCAAGAAGAATGTCGGAATACGCTGCACAGCTGGCAGCACAGTGTAACGATCCGGTACGTAAGCAGGAACTGATGAGGATCTCCGAGATCAACCTTAAGGTTCCGGCAAGAAAGCCTGAGAACTTCTGGGAAGCTATCCAGTCAGTATGGACGATCGAATCACTGCTTCCGGTAGAAGAAAACCAGACAGGTATGTCGATAGGCCGTGTTGACCAGTACATGTATCCGTTCTACAAGGCAGACATCGAATCCGGAAGGATGACACAGTATGAAGCATTCGAGCTGGCAAGCTGCATGCTGATCAAGATGTCAGAGATGATGTGGATCACAAGTGAAGGCGCATCCAAGTTCTTCGCAGGATACCAGCCGTTCGTAAATATGTGCGTAGGCGGTGTTACACGTAAGGGTGAAGACGCAACGAATGATCTGACTTATCTGCTGATGGATGCTGTAAGACATACGAAGATATATCAGCCGTCACTGGCCTGCCGTATCCACAATAAGTCACCTCAGAAATACATGGAAAAGATCGTTGATGTAGTAAGAGCAGGAATGGGATTCCCGGCATGCCACTTCGACGATACACATATCAAGATGATGCTTGCAAAGGGCATAGATGTTGAAGACGCAAGAGACTACTGCCTGATGGGCTGCGTAGAACCGCAGAAAGCAGGAAGACTGTATCAGTGGACATCAACTTCATATACCCAGTGGCCGATCGCTATCGAGCTTACACTGAACCACGGTGTTCCGCTCTGGTACGGTAAGCAGGTAACACCGGATCTGGGAGACCTTTGCAACTACAAGACATTCGAAGAATTTGACGCAGCAGTCAAGGCCACGATTGCTTACATAACCAAGTGGACTTCCGTTATGACGGTAATTTCACAGAGAGTACATAAGGAACTGGCACCTAAGCCGCTGATGTCAATAATGTTCGAAGGATGTATGGAAAAAGGACGCGGCGTTGAGGCCGGCGGTGCGATGTACAACTTCGGCCCGGGCGTTGTATGGAGCGGACTTGCTACATACGCTGACTCAATGGCAGCGATCAAGAAACTGGTATTCGATGACAAGAAGTACACACTGGATCAGTTGAATGAAGCACTGAAGGCTGACTTCGTAGGCTATGAGCAGGTACAGAAAGACTGCCTGGCTGCACCGAAGTACGGCAATGACGATGACTACGCTGACTGGTTCTGCAACGACATCATCGACTTCGCAGAGAGAGAACATAAGAAGTATAAGACACTGTACTCCAGACTGTCTCACGGAACACTGTCGATTTCCAACAACACACCGTTTGGTCAGCTGACAGGCGCATCCGCAAACGGACGTAAAGCATGGACACCGCTGTCTGACGGTATCTCACCGACGCAGGGTGCTGACTACAAGGGCCCGACAGCTATCATCAAGTCCGTATCCAAGATGTCCAACGATGATATGAACATCGGTCTGGTACACAACTTCAAGCTGATGCCGGGTATCCTCGATACTCCGGAGGGCGAGCAGGGTATCATCACACTGCTGAGAACAGCTTGTATGTTCGGAAACGGCGAGATGCAGTTCAACTATGTAAATAACGAAGACATGCTGGCAGCACAGAAGAAA
>JAFYIC010000071.1 GCA_017538845.1 Bacillota bacterium
ACACGCTTTTTGTGTATGTGCCTACCGAGGAAAAACTGGACAGGATATGTAAAGAGACAGGCGCGGAAAAGGCTTTGAACATAGGCGACCTGACCCGCAGTAGCGACGTGATCGTAGTAGGCGTGAAGCCTAACATGTTCGAGGAAGTCCTGCCCCAGATAGCAAACGCGTATGAAAAGAACAAGGTAGTCGTTTCCATGGCTGCCGGAGTTACCATAGGATTTATCGAAAAGTATCTTGGCAAAGACGCGAAGATCGTAAGGATAATGCCCAACACGCCGGCTCAGGTGCAGCAGGCAATGACTGCGGTCTGCAGGAACGGCAATGTGGACGACGAGATATTTGGAGATGTGAAAGCCATCTTTGATTCCATAGGCAAGGCCGAGGAAGTGGACGAAGATCTGATCCACTGTGTCATCGGCGTAAGCGGCAGCAGCCCGGCATATACCTTCATGTATATCGACGCCCTGATGGACGCCGCGGAAAAGAACGGCATGGACAGGGAAAAAGCCCGGGTATTCGCGGCCCAGTCTGTGCTGGGAGCAGCAAAGATGGTGCTCAAGACTGACATCGATCCGGAGCAGCTCTGCATCAACGTATGCTCCCCGGGAGGAACCACCATCGAAGCGGTGGATTCGCTGAAGGAAGACGGCTTCAAGGAATCCATAGAAAAAGCTTTCCAGGCAGCGGTGGAAAAATCAAAGAAGATGTCCAAATAGACCGGATGTGTTTTGCTGCGGGGCGGAGCACGAGCCATGCAGGGCTTTCGGAAAGACAGGCCGGAGAACCGAAATGATATTTGAAGAAAAGACTTTAAAAAAAGAAACCATATACGAAGGAAAGATCCTGAATCTGAGACGTGATCTGGTGCAGGCCGTGGGCGGTCAGGCGACGCGCGAAGTGATCGAGCACAACGGCGCGGTGGCAATGGTAGCCATCACAGATGAAGGAAAAGTAATACTGATCAGACAGTACCGCTATCCCATGAGGGACGTGATACTTGAGATACCCGCAGGAAAGATCGACAAGGGGGAGAGTGATCCTGATGACGCCGCGGTCCGTGAACTTAAGGAGGAGACCGGATACTCGGCAGGCAGAATGGAGAAATTGGGAAAGATATACCCGAGCGTGGGATACTCTGAAGAGGGGATAGTGCTTTATCTCTGCAGAGACCTGGTGCCGGGAGAGACCGACATGGACGAAGATGAAGCTATCGAGATCGAGGAGCATGATTTTGACGAAGCCTGCCGCATGGCAGAGGACGGAGAGATCAGCGACGCGAAGACAGTATGCGCGCTGCTCATGGCAAGAGCAAAGATGCGCAGAGAGTGACCAAAACAGCGGCAAAAACGATCTCTGAAAAAGCGAAAAATCACCAGCATTTTCCAATTGAAAAAATATTTTGCGTTATTTACATAAAATCGAAAAATGATTATTGTAATGGTGATATTCTTTGGCTATAATGGGTGTACACCATTTTTTTATATGAGGAATCTAACATGTATCTGGAACAATTTGTAGATTATCTTAAGAACAACAGAAAAAAAGCCTCGAACACAGTAGAAGCCTATGAGAGAGACGTAAAGGAATTTACGTCTTTTGTGGCTGCAAGGGGCATTTCGGACGTGAAAGACGTCCAGAATACGGAAGTAGTAGCGTATCTTCTCGAGCTGAAAAACGACGGGAAGTCAGCGGCAACAGTCAACAGAAAACTGGCGTCCATCAGATCCTTCTATAAGTTCCTGATGGAGAAGGGCGTAGTAAGCGATGATCCGACCAATAACATCAAGTCACCGAGGATCCCCCGCAAAAAACTGCAGTACCTTACTATCGAAGAAATAGACAAGCTTCTTTCGGCGCCGGACGATTCCATCAGAGGGAAAAGAGACAGAGCTATCCTTGAGCTTCTGTACGCCACAGGGATCAGAGTGACTGAACTCATCGAAGCCAACGTGGATGACATCAATCTCAGAATGGGATTCATCACATGCGCGGGCGAGCAGAGCAAGGCTAGGATAATCCCAATGGGAAGACCGGCAAGAGCCGCCATGGAAGAGTACATTTATGACGTGCGCGGCAAACTGCTTCGCGACAACAAGAAAGACAAAGCGCTTTTCCTTAATTACTACGGACAGAGGATAACCAGACAGGGACTTTGGAAGATCCTCAAGGCCTACGGCGAGAAGGCGGGCCTCGAGCACAGACTGACCCCGAACATCATTAGGAACTCCTTTGCCGTTCACATGATCCAGAACGGAGCTGACCTGAAGTCGCTTCAGGAACTGCTGGGCCACGAAGACATAACGGCCACCCAGATCTATCTGACCGTGACCGAGAACAGGATAAAGGACGTTTACGACAAGACCCATCCGAGAGCAAAATAGTATAGGAAAAAAGGCATAAAAGAGACGCCGGAAGACCCGGTGCAGGTAATCAGAAAGGAACCCTGAAGGTGCACAAACGTGTATTTTTCAGGGTTTTTCGTTGTTTGTGAAAGTTATGTGAAAAAAACGAAACGGCGAAAATACAGAGCAAACGGGTGATAAAATTAAATCAGGAAGTGCGAAGAGGATATTGACATATCAGATTTGCATGGAGGAAAGATTTAATGGATATCACTAAACGAAGAAAAACAGCAGTATTCGTAATAGCGTTCGCAGTACTTATCGGTATGCTTGTGGTACCGGCAGGCGAGACCTTTGCGGCCACGACCCAGGGCGGCACGACTGTAGCGCCGCACAAAGTTACCGGACTGAAGGCGGTAAGGAAGACCTACAACAAGATCAGGGTCAACTGGAAGACAGACAAAAGCGCCGACGGATATTACGTGTACAGAAAGAGCTCCGGTCATGCGGAAAAGCTTGTCAAAGTCATAAAGAACAAGTACCATTCCGAATACACCGACACAGCGACACCGGGCGTTACGTACAGATATGCTGTAAAGACATACAAAAAAATAGAGGTACAGGAACCGGGAGAAAAGACCGGCAGCAAAGCAACAGCCACTGCAAAGAATGACACAAAGACTCAGATAGTCACAAGCCAGAAGGCCACAGTAAAGGGGAAGACATACATAGACGTTCCGGTCAAGTTCAAGGCGAAGACTGCCAGCAACGGAATCAAGCTTTCCTGGAAGAAGATCAAGTACGCTTCGGGATACAAAGTGTACAGATACATTCCCGAAAAGAAGAAGTATAAGTGCATAAAGACCCTGAAGGGCGCTTCAAAGACCACCTTTGTCAACAAGTCCATGAAGATAAAGAAGAAGTTCTCCTACAAGGTCAAAGCCATAAAGAAGATCAACGGAAAGACCTATTCCAGCAAGAAGACAGACAGCAGGACCGGAAAGACAGTAAGGTCCAGAAGCAGCTACTATGATCCGGACACTTCACTGGACGTACTCGCTAAGGCATCGACAAGGATCGGGTGCGCTTACGTAGCAGGATGCGCAGGTCCAAGAAAGTTCGACTGCAGCGGACTGGTTTACTGGACGCTGAAGAATACGAAGGACAACATCGTAAGACCTGAAAGAAGCAGCTGTACGGGAATGTACGCTTCGACTTTCTACAAGTACAATATCGGAACAGATACAAGCAAACTCAGGAAGGGCGACATCGTGCTCTTCGGACACAAAGGTCATTTCCATCACACAGGGATCTATGCAGGAAACGGCAAGATCGTCCACGCGGCAAGTCCGGGCAGGGGCGTTCGTAAGGACCCGATCAGATGGCTGGGACACGTAGGAGCCATCATCAGACTTCCTTAAAGCGAAGCTGAAATACGGTGAAAAGATACTGACCATCTCCGGATGGTCAGTTTTTCTGTTTTATCATGGTTTTTATCCGTATTTTTTTGCCCTGAAACCCTTGCAAACACAAAAATCGCGTGCTAAAACCTTGAAGTTACTACGGGCGGTCCTCTGGTTACAGGAAGTGTGCCAAGAACGTCTTGGAAGGAAGGAGGAAAAACGCAATGGATATTATGCAGTCTATCGC
>JAFYIC010000072.1 GCA_017538845.1 Bacillota bacterium
CGAGGCTTTCGGCGATTACTACAACGCCAAGGATAAATATATCGGTATAGATAAAGAACTTGCAGATGAAGACCGTATAGTTTTCATTGACGTGGACACCCAGCTGGACGAAGAACTCTATATCTACTCCGGGAGCATAAGGGAAAAGGTTGTATACCAGACGCCTTCCGGCCTGAAGATGAAGAAATGGGACGTGCTGGTGCCCGACTTTTTCGACCACGAGATCTACCTGATGATAAACGAGGGCGGAAAGAGAGTCCTGATCAGCGGATGCTCCCACAAAGGCATTCTGAATATCGTGGAATGGTTCAGACCCGATGTTCTGATAGGAGGCTTTCATTTCAGCAAACTACCGCTGGATGACACGCTTAAAGGATATGCAGAGCTGCTCGGCGCGCGTGATACCACATACTACACTTGTCACTGCACCGGTACGGAGCAGTTCGAGTTCATGAAGCAGTACATGAAAAACCTCAGATATCTGTCTGAGGGTATGAGCATAGAGATATAAATATGATAAAAACACTATTCAGTTATTTCGGACCACACAAAAAAATATTCGCGCTGGATATGTTCTGCGCCATCATGGTAGCGGCCATCGATCTCGCGTTCCCGCTGGTTTCCAGATACGCCATGTACGATCTGCTGCCGGATAAGGCATACAGGTTTTTCTTCGTGTTGATGGCTTCCGTTGCGGTGTTCTTTTTGCTGCGGTCGCTTTTCTACTACATAATGACCTACTGGGGCCAGACGTTCGGCATCCGCGTGGAGGCGGACATCAGAGAGGCCCTCTTCAACCATCTCCAGACCCTGGATTTTGAATTCTACGACAAGAACAGGACCGGAAAGATCATGAGCCGGCTGACGGGAGATCTTTTTGAGATCACCGAACTGGCCCACCACGGTCCGGAGGATCTTGTCATATCCATACTGACCATTATCGGCTCGCTGACCTTCATGTTCATGATCGAGTGGCGGCTTGCGCTTGTTGTGGCGATACTGATACCGATCTTCCTGATCATAGTCATGAGTAGGCGGCGCCGCATGTCCATCGCGTCCACCAACGTAAAACAGAGGCTGGCGGCCATCAGTTCCGATATCGAGTCGAGCATCTCAGGAATGAAGACTTCGAAGGCTTTTGCCAATGAGAACGTGGACAGGAAGCGCTTCGACGATTCCAACGACAGGTACAAAGGCGCAAAGAAAGAATTCTATAAAGCCATGGGGCAGTTCAACGCCAGCCAGGAGTTCTTCATGTGCATAATACCCCTGTCTGTGATCACTTTCGGCGGATGGCTCATCATGAAGGACCAGATGAACTACATAGATTTGATAACTTTCACGCTTTTCGTGACCACATTCGTGACGCCTATCCGGAAGATGTCCAACTTCGCGGAGACTTTCACCAACGGAACGGCAGGGCTGAAGAGGTTCATGGAAGTAATGGCAATGGAGCCGAAGGTAAAGGAAAAGGAAGGCGCCAGCCCGCTGACAGTGACCGAAGGTCATATCAAAGTGGAGAACGTATCGTTTTCATATAACGAGGTCAGCGAAGTGCTGGAGGATATAGATCTTGATATACAGCCCGGGGAGACGGTGGCTATCGTAGGCCATTCCGGCGGCGGCAAGACCACCCTGTGCCAGCTGATCCCAAGGTTCTACGACGTGACGGAAGGAGCCATATATATCGATGGCACCGACATCCGCGACGTGACCAAGACGTCCATAAGGGAAAACATAGGCATAGTTCAGCAGGAGGTATTCATCTTCGCCGATTCTGTCTATGAGAATATAAGATACGGCAGACCGTCGGCAACCTTTGAAGAGGTAGTGGAAGCCGCGAAAAAGGCGGAGATCTACGAGGACATCATGGAGATGCCCGATCAGTTCGAGACTTACGTAGGTGAGCGGGGCACACAGCTTTCGGGCGGCCAGAAGCAGAGGCTTTCCATAGCCCGCATATTCCTGAAAGACCCGAAGATCCTCATCCTTGACGAGGCCACGTCGGCGCTTGATACGGTGACGGAGCGGCGCATCCAGGCAAGTTTCGATGAACTGGCGAAGGGAAGGACCACACTGGTGATCGCCCACAGGCTTTCCACCGTAAGGAACGCCGACAGGATCGTAGTCATAGAAGGCGGAAGGATCATGGAGAGCGGGACCCATCAGGAACTGCTGGATGCAGGCGGTAGGTACGCAGCCCTTTACAACACCCAGAAAATAGACTGATAAAACAGAAAGGCAGATATGATGAGCAGTGAAAAAAAGGTGATTTCGGTGATCGAGATGAGAGAGGCGGACGCCTATACCATATCAAAGGGGACCCCGGGAAAGGAACTGATGCTGAGAGCCGCCCAGGGCGTGTATGATGCCTTTGAAGAAGGCTGGAAGGGGAAACGTCCGGCTGTCATCTGCGGCAGCGGGAACAACGGCGGCGACGGATATGCCCTTGCGATGATAATGGAAGACAAAGGACTGGACGTCACAGTATATATGCTTTCTGAAAAGTTTTCGGAGGACGGCGGATACTATCACAGAAAATGCGAAGAGGCGGGCGTGAGACAGATCCCTTATGAGCCGGGCGCGGGACAGCTGAAAGATTACGATATTCTGGTGGA
>JAFYIC010000073.1 GCA_017538845.1 Bacillota bacterium
AGGAAGACGGAACTCTCAGAACATACGATGAGATGGTTGCTGAGAACATTCCGCTCAGATATGACGCTACATTCCTGGCTGAGAAGTGGAGCGAGCTCTGCTACCTGGATGCTAACACAGGCGTTGGTGATCCTAACATCATGTACACATACTGCTTCTACATTGCAGAAGTCGATGTTGACACCAATACAGGTAAGGTTACTGTTACAGGCCTGCGCTGCGTAGACAGAGTAGGTGTTGTAGGAAACATCGGTTCCGTAAACGGACAGGCATTCGGCGGAATGTCACATTCCATCGGATTCGCACTCAGCGAGGACTACGAAGATGTCAAGAAGCACACTAACGTTCTGACACTTGGTGTTCCAAGCTGTAACGAAGTACCTGACAAGTTCGAGGCTATCCACCTTGACGATCCTGAAGACGAAAGAGCGAACCCGTTCGGTTCCTCCGGAGCTTCAGAAGCATTCCAGTCCAGCGGACACGTTGCAGTACTCAACGCGGTTTACAACGCTTGCGGCGTACGTATCCACGAACTGCCGGGAAGACCTGAAAAGATCAAGGCCGGTCTGGACGCTATCGCTAAGGGTGAAAAACCATACGCACCTGAACCGTATTACCTTGGACCTGATCTCTATGACAGGATCGAAGACTTCAAGGCTAACCCGGTTGACTGGTAGAAATCAGTTTGAGAATGCTGCGTAGAAGCGCGGCAGATCATCTGACAGAATAGCCAAAAATGCCCGAGTCGTGATATAACATCGTGGCTCGGGCATTATGGATATAACGGAAAGAAGATTCAAATCAATCCGAACCTCACACAGGTGATAACATGACCAAAGAGAAAAAACCAGTAATCATAGAACGGGATCCGAACCCGGATGACTATACGGAGATCTTTGAGAACTGCCTTATGAAAGAGCCGCCCTACTGTGTCGCGGCCTGTCCTTTTGACGCGCCTCTTAAGGATATGTTCGACAAAATGGGCAGAGCAAGTTTCAATGCGGCCTTCAAGCCGTACAGAGACGCCGTATGTTTTCCGGATATCGTTTCTTCCCTCTGTCCCGAATACTGCAAAGGCGGCTGTCCCAGGAACGACACCGACAGCGCGGTGGAGATAAGACTTCTTGAGCGGAGTCTGGTCTTGAAGGCGAAGAAAAAAGAACCCCGGAAGATGAATCTTCCCAAGAAGGACGGCAAGGTAGCTATTATCGGAGCCGGTCCAAGCGGTATGGCCATGGCTCAGCGTATGGCCACAAGAAAATATGACGTGGAGATCTTCGAAAAGACAGACCGTATCGGCGGTCACCTCTGGGGCCTCCTCTCACCTGAAGTTTTTGTCAAAGACATAGAACGGCAACTGATGCACGAAGAGTATCAGCTCCACTTAAATACTGAGATCACAGACCTTGGAGAACTGATCTCGCAAGGTTTTAACAGCATATATGTTGCCACCGGAGAAGGCGGCAACGATTTTGGAGTTATAGAAAACGCTATCGAACAGGAAGACGGCACCAAGTGGTATTTCCGCGCCGAAGGAGACGTCGGCATTTTTGCCGGAGGCTCACTTCTGGGCATGGATACCATGCACGCCATAGCCGACGGGCTCAACATCGCCCACGCCCTTCAGGGCTGGATGCAGGTCAAGCATCTGGACTACCCTATCCACGCAAAAGACACCAATATACAGCTGGTGGGCCGGGAATGGGATCCGGCGCCGGCAGTCAAACCGACTGAAGCTTTCACCAACGACGCGGGAGAAGAAGAGATTCTCCTGAGCGAAGAAGAAGTAGCGGCAGAGATCTCGCGCTGTCTCAGCTGCCAGTGCGACGGCTGCATGAAATACTGCGACCTTTCGGCCTTTTATGATAAGTGGCCTTTGCAGATCAAAAGAGAGATAAACGGCACGATAATGGAAGGAGAAAGCCTCCTCCATGGCAAGCCGGCAAAAAGGCTCATCAACACATGTACTATGTGCGGGCTCTGCGAGGACGTCTGCCCCGAAGACATCGATATAGGACCCGTTGCTCTTATGGCAAGGCGCGTTCTCCACAGGCAGGGCAAGATGATTTTCGCCATGCATCAGTTCTTCCTGAATGATATGGACCACGCCAACGGTCCTCTTGCCAATATAGTCAAAGACCCGCCGGTGACCATAGGCAAGCCTGAAACGAAGGCAAGCAAGTACGCTTTCTTCCCGGGATGCCAGATAGGCGCGGCCGATCCGGAACTGGTCACAGGCGCCTATTCATATATCCTTCAGCATGAACCTGAAACGGGACTTATGCTGGGATGCTGCGGAGTCCCCGCCGAATGGTCGGGAGATCCGGACAGGCTGGATGCTGAAAACGAGCGCATCCGCAGTGAGTGGGAATCTCTCGGAAAACCCGAGCTGATACTGGCCTGCGCAACGTGCGCCAAACAGTTCGATAAATTCTTCCCGGATATAAAGTATCGTTTCCTCTATGATCTGATGGCTGAATGGGGAACGGACTTCGCGTCAAAGGGAGACGGCAAAAGAGAATTCGCCATATTCGATCCGTGCTCTACCCGCGGCAGAGACGATCTTCGCGACTCAGTCCGCGACGTGATCGCGGGAGCCGGATATGCCCTTGAACCTCTCGAACGCCAGGAAAAGCATTCCGCATGCTGCAGTTTCGGCGGCCAGGGATCAGACGCCAACCCGCCTTTCACCGAATTCGTCCGCAAACGGAGGATCGAAGAAAGCGAGGATCCGTACATCTGCTACTGCATCAACTGCAGAGATGCTTTTATAGAAGAAGGAA
>JAFYIC010000074.1 GCA_017538845.1 Bacillota bacterium
CGGAGCCTTCCTCACGTCTCACGCTGTCCTTCACAGGCACCGCGGCAACTGCCGCCCCATGCTTTTCCGCAGCATCCAGCACCGCAAGGATCGTCTCCTTATGTATGAAAGGCCGCGCCCCGTCGTGGATCAGCACATACTCTGCGTCGGTCTTTGCCACCTGCTTCAGACCTTCATATACGGAATCCTGCCGCTGCCCGCCTCCGGCAACCAGTGTGGCCTTATCCGCAAGGCCGTACTTTCCCATCAGCTCATCCGCTTCTGCGATCTGGTCTTTTCCTACAACTACAAAGATACGGTCAGAGCATCCTGCATCAGCAAAAGCCCCGATCGTCCTTATGATCATAGGTGTCCCTGATATTTTCATGAATTGTTTGGGAATGCCGCCGCCCATACGGGTTCCCTTACCGGCGGCGGCAATGATTACTGCAGTTTTCCTTATTTCCATGAGAATGGTCCTGTCCGTTTCCCATATGCGTTCAGGCTACGCCCTTCGCATCATTTCCTTCCTGCAGGCTTTGCGAATATCATCCTGCCTGCGGAAGTCTGCAATACACTTGTTACGGTCGTGTTGATGGTCTTTCCTATGTACTTCTTGCCGTCTTCCACGACGATCATGGTTCCGTCGTCCAGGTAAGCAACAGCCTGGTTGCTTTCCTTTCCTTCCTTGACCAGTGTGAGGGTCATCTCTTCGCCCGGAAGAACGACCGGCTTCAGTGTATTTGCCAGCTCGTTGATATTGAGTACTTCCACGCCTTTTACGCCGGCGACCTTGTTCAGATTGTAGTCGTTGGTCACGACTTTTCCTTTTATCATCTGAGCAAGCTTGAGAAGCTTGATATCAACTTCAGGTATTTCCTCTATGGCTTTTTCACCTGTGGTGTTGTATATGTCTATACCGTATTCATCTCTGATCTTGTTCAGCACGTCCAGCCCGCGCCGTCCACGGTTCCTCTTAAGGGAATCCGATGAATCAGACACATGCTGCAGCTCCAGCAGAACAAATTCAGGTATCACAATGGGCCCTTCGATGAACCCCGTCTTCATGATATCGGCGATCCTTCCATCTATTATTACGCTTGTATCCAGGATCTTCGGCGGCGAATCGCTGCGGTCCCTGCCTTTGACTTTTTTGCCTACCGTGGCGATCCCCGGCCTCTTGCTGTCGTCGCCCTTGATGTTAGGCAGTATGTCGCTTCCCTTTCTGGTCGCTATAACCACTCCCAGATATCCGAGCACCATGTAGGTGATTACTCTGAGAAGCGTGGGAACGTAGTCGATCTTGATTCCGTCATAGATACTGCTTATGAGGAAAGCTATAAGCAGTCCGGCAATGAGCCCGCCTGTTCCGGCAATAAGATCTCTTCCTGAGATAGATGTCAGATCCCGCTCTATGTTGGCGGTTACTTTCTGAGACTTCCTGTTGATGACGGGTGCCAGTTTGAAAAAAATAAAACCAAAAATAATTGCAAATATGACAGGTACCACTATCGCCCATACGCCCGTGAAGCTTATGTGTATTTTTTCACTGACGCCAGGAAGGTCAAGTATCAGTTTCGCCAACATGAAGACTCCGTATCCGATGAGCATACCCACAAGTGTGAATGCTGCTCTGAAGAGTCTCCTGAGCATTTCATCTCCTCCTTTCCGTATGTATTTGTTTATGTTAAATGCGGCAGCGGCTTACGTCCGAAACGAAAAATCAGACAGTTTCTTCTATAAGCCCTTCTGCGCTCTCGGCATCTAATTCACCTGCCAGTATGATCTCGCTGATGAGTATCTGTCTGGCGTTGGTAAGCATTTTCTTTTCGCCGGTGGACAGTCTCTTCCTCCGGTCGCTTCTCATAAGATTGCGCACCACCTCGGCCACCTGGAGTATGTCGCCCGTCTTGAGCTTCTCCATGTTTTCACGGTAGCGTCTGTTCCAGTTGCTTTCCATAGGAGTGGACTCACCGCCCAGGACTTCAACCACTGTGTCGACCTTTTCCTTCGGTATGATGTCCCTCACCCCGATCTTGTCACAGTTGTCCACGGGGATCATGATCTTCATGTCGACACTTGGGATATTGAGGACATAGTAATTCCTGAGTTCCCCAAGAATCTTTTTTTCCTCGATCTCTTCAATTGTCCCGGCGCCGTGCATCGGATACACGACCTTGTCTCCTATCTTATACATCGATTGCCTCCTGCCAGGCCTGCAAAATTGCCTTTCGCGGGACGCGAACAGCCTGACGCCAATGTTCCCTCCTCCTGCGTTTATGCACGCAAAACGAAAGAAACCGCTAGTCTCTTGATTTAAAGTATAAACCAATATTTGACAATCGTCAAGAAAGCAACCTTGTAATGTATCACTTTGCCTATCCCGTGTCAATACGTTTGAGGCTCTTTTCCCGTGAGTATAATTCACTCTTTTCGAAACATATGATATAATGTGTCATCCTGTAAATGTGAAAAGAGGAGAAAACCATGAGACGCATTAGATTTTTCTGGGTGATCATCAAAAGATGTCATTTCGATAAATTCCTTTACGGATTCATAATAAGCTTTTTCGTCTGCGCGCTGATCGTGCAGCTGACGGAGCCTTCCATACACAACTACGGCGACGCCATGTGGTAC
>JAFYIC010000075.1 GCA_017538845.1 Bacillota bacterium
GACTCTTATGTTATAGCCCTTCTCCTTTGCAAGATAAACGCCGGCAAGGGCCGTTCCGTATTTTATGGTCGCCAGACGCCCCGCGTTGCAGTGGGTCAGCACCGAATCGCCGTCCTTCAGCAGCGGCAGCGCGTTCTCGCCGATCATCTTGCATCTGCGTATGTCGTCTTCCTTGATGGCGTCTGCTTTTTTAAGGAGCTCCTGTTTGATCTCCTTTACCGGCTTGTCTTTGTTGTCCAGCAGCGTCTTTTCCATCTGATCCAGGGCCCAGAAAAGATTCACGGCTGTAGGTCTTGCCGAAGCCAGGTATCTCTTCTTTTCCTTGAAATCCTCGTAGAATTTCTCGAAATCCCCTGTCTCGCATTCTTTCGCGCCCAGATAGATGCCGTAGGCGGCGCAGACTCCGATGGCCGGGGCCCCTCTTACCTTCAGCTTGTATATGGCGTTTCTTATTTCTTCCTGTGTGCGGAGCTTTATTATCCTCTCTTCGCCGGGAAGTAGCGTCTGATCTATGGTGATTATCGCCTCTCCCTTCTTGTCGAGAGATATCGTCTCCTCAATTTTCTTTCCGAACAATTGAATTCTCCTTTATTCCTATCTGTGGATATACCTTGTTGGCATTTCCATATATTTCCAGTTTGTTTCACGTGAAACTATCCCAGAGACCGCAGCATTTCAATGAGCCTCTCAAGTTCGTCCTTGCTGTAGTACTCGATGGAAATGACGCCTTTGCCGGCTCTGTGTTCCAGTCTGACCTTGGTTCCGAAAATGTCTTTGAGGTCTCTTTCAACCTGAGCGATGTCTGCTGAGCGCCTGATGACTTTCTTCCTGGGCTTTCTTCTGATCTGCTTTCCTTTTACGAGTACTTCCGTTGCTCTGACGGAAAGATCCTCGGCAACGATCGTTTCTGCTATCTGAAGCTGCCGCCCTTCGTCTTCCACGGCAAGCAGCGCTCTGGCGTGGCCTTTTGTGATGAGCCCGTCCGAAACCATGTTCCTTATGGCCTCGGGAAGCTTAAGGAGTCTCAGGGAATTGGTTATGTCCGCCCTGCTCTTGCTGACGCTCTGCGCGATCTGCTCGTGTGTCAGTCCGTAGGTCTCCGCCATCTTGCTCAGACCTTCAGCCTCTTCTATGGGATCCAGGTCTTCACGCTGCATGTTCTCTATTATGGTCAGCAGCGATTTCTGCTCTTCCGTAAGCTCACGGACTATACACGGAACTTCTTTGATTCCGGCGATCCTGGCCGCGCGCCATCTTCTTTCCCCGGCTATGATCTCGTATCCGCCTGTGGTCGGTGTGAGTACCAGCGGCTGAATCACGCCCTGGGATTTTATCGAATCCGCCAGTTCTTTCAGCTTTTCCTCATCGAAGTTCTTCCTCGGCTGAGCCGGATTAGGCGCTATATCGTTGATATCTACAAGGAGCAGTTCCCCGTCGGCCGGAGCCTTTGCTCTGTCCGTCCCGCTTTTTGCGGGCTTTTTTGTTTCTTCTTTCTTTCCCGGTTCTGTGAAGCTAACGCCGGCATCGCCGAACAGCGCGTCAAGCCCCCGCCCGAGTCCGCCTTTTTTACTTGCCATTGTTCTCTTCCTCCAAACTCAGAAATTCTTTTGCAAACGCTGTATACGCTCTCGCGCCTGTGGATCTGGGATCGTACTGGGCTATGGGCATTCCAAAGCCCGGAGCTTCCGCCAGCCGTACGTTTCTAGGTATCACCGTGGTGTAGACCTTGTCTCCGAAGTATTTCTTCACTTCTTCCACCACCTGTATGGAAAGCTTCGTTCTTCCGTCGAACATGCTGAGGATTACCCCCTGCACTTCCAGATCCCTGTTCAGGTTCTTCTTTACTATTTCTATGGTGCTCACCAGCTGACTTACGCCTTCCAGCGCGTAGAACTCACACTGGATCGGTATGAGTACCGAATCCACCGCGGTAAGCGAGTTGATGGTGAGAAGTCCCAGTGAAGGCGGACAGTCTATAAATATGTAGTCATAATCTTTTTTCAGCTGATCCATCGCCCTTTTCAGGCGCATCTCTCTGCCTTCTATTTCAACCAGCTCGACTTCCGCGCCGGCGAGCTGTACGTTGGCCGGTATCAAATCCAGACCTTTGACCGAAGTATGCAGAACAGCCTTTGCCGGATCCACATCGTCATCCAGCAGCAGTTCGTACATGGTCACGTCCAGATTTTTCTTGGACACTCCCAGTCCGCTGGTGGTATTTCCCTGGGGGTCTATATCCAGCACCAGCACTTTCTTTCCTTCTATCGCAAGGCATGCGGCAAGGTTGATGTTAGTCGTTGTCTTGCCTACGCCGCCTTTCTGATTGAAGATAGCAATCGCTTTTCCCACTACTTTTCCTCCTTTTATATAACAACCTGCACGTATGTCTTTCCTGTTAATTTGATTATATAACAGGAACCCTCTCATTGCTACAAAAAGCGCCCTTTTCTTTGCCATTATTCCAAATTGTTTCACGTGAAACAATTTTCAGGCAAAAACAAAAGATGTTTCACGTGAAACATCTCCTGAAAACGTGTATATTTCGCCCTTCCGCGTTACTTGATCGGTTTTCTTACAGGATCGCCTGCCTTCCGCGGATATTTATCCGGCGTCTTTCTTTCCTTCCTTATATATATAAGCCCGTGGTCGAAAGATCCGTCCGGGTCGCTGCACCGCTCTGTGCGTATCACTTCCCCGCCCATTTCTTTAATTGCCACAGAGCCTTCCTCTGTTTCCTTTTCGAATTCACTGCCCTTGTACGCAATAAACGTTCCGCCTGTCCTGAGGAAGGGGATGCACAGTTCCGCCAGGGAAGCCATTGAAGCCACCGCCCGTGAAAGCACGCAGTCAAATATTTCCCGGCATTCTCCGTTCTTTGAGGCAAGATCCTCAGCCCGGCCGGGGACCGTGATGACGTTTTCGATCCCCGCTTCTTTGCACAGCTCATCTACTATCCTGAGCCTTTTGGCAAGGGAATCTATGAAGCAGAACTCCTTTTCCGGAAACAGGATCGCAAGGGGCACGCCGGGGAATCCGGCTCCCGTCCCGATATCCGCGATCTTCTCCGCGCCTCTGATTTCGGGGCTCCCGGCACACATAACGGAATCGATGAAATGCTTTTTTATAAACTCGTCCCTGTCGGTTATGGCTGTCAGGTTGACTTTTTCATTCCACCGGAGAACGCCGTCCATATATGTCCTGAACTTCTCCTCCATTCCGGCTTTTCCATCCTTCCCAAGGCCGCCCGGAAATATATCAAGTTTTTCTATTGTCTCAAACAGCCCCTCCATTTATTCCTCCGCCGAAGCACCGGATCCGGGATCCCCTTGCTTCTTTCCGGCTCTTCTTTCCTTTTCAAGATAAACCAGCAAAACGTTGATATCAGCGGGGGAGACGCCTGATATGCGGGACGCCTGGCCCACCGAAAGAGGCCTTTGGTTTGCCAGCTTTTCGGCGGCTTCTATCCTCAGCCCCCGTATGTTGCTGTAGTCCAGATCCTCTGCCAGCTTCATATTTTCCAATTTTTGGAAGCGCCTTATCTCCTGTAGCTGTTTGCTGATATATCCCTCGTATTTAATCTGAACAGCCATCTGCGTTTTGACATGGTCGGAAAGCGCGGGTCTTTCCGGATCTATTTCCGCAAGGTCATCATACGTTATTTCCGGTCTTCTCATCATGTCGGCAAGAGAAGTCTTGTTTTTCAACGGTGCGCCGCCCATTTTCTCCATGAAAGCATCGGTCTCGCCGGGCATAGCGTAAGTGTTTTCAAGCCTTTTGCGCTCCTGCTCGACCAGTTTCTTCTTCTCGAGAAGCCTCTGATACCGCTCTTCTGTGGCAAGCCCCAGCCTGTATGATTTCTCCGTCAGCCTGAGATCCGCGTTGTCCTGGCGCAGCACGATTCTGTATTCCGCTCTGGAAGTCATGATCCTGTAGGGTTCGTTGGTCCCTTTGGTCACCAGGTCGTCGATGAGCAC
>JAFYIC010000076.1 GCA_017538845.1 Bacillota bacterium
ATCACTTCCTTAAAATGATGAAGGATAGCTGCTAGGTAGTAAAAATAACCTAATGGAAAGCGCCCGCTTGTCGCGGGCGCTTTCTTCTGAAACAGGCATTTGCCCCGGAACCGGGGACATGGCATAATGTCCATGAGTGAAAATGATAAAAATTCAAGGCGGAGAATCATATGATCAGAGAAACAGATATAAGACTCGTTCCGCTGACTGCGGAAGACAGAGAACAGTTCATAACGGATAATCAGGAAGCGTTCAATTACGGAGCGCTGGAGGAGTTCGGGCGGCGCGACAACCACTTCGAAGAAGACGGCCAGATCATCTCCAGGGAGACTATTGAAAAGTCTATAGACGATGGGGAAGCCTACCGTATCATGCATGACGGGCAGAAAGTCGGCGGCGTCGTGATAAAAGTTGACAAAGAACAAGGGGAACTGGAATTGTTGTTCGTATCCCCAAAAGCGCACAATAAAGGTATCGGCTACGCCGCATGGTGCGAGGTGGAAAAGCTCCATCCGGAGGTAAAGGTCTGGGAAACGGTCACGCCGTATTTCGAAAAGCGCAATATTCACTTCTACGTGAACCGCTGCGGGTTTCACATCGTAGAGTTTTTCAATGATCACCACCGGGATTCCAACGATCCGGAACGGCAGGATGCCGGAGGGGAAGAAGACATGGACGGAATGTTCCGTTTTCAGAAAAAACAGCTGTGAGAATAATCTCACAGCTGTTTTTTATTATCAGATTATAGTTTCCTGCTGATCTCAGAAATGAGACCCGTCTTTAAAGTTCCTCCGTCCAGTACTCTTCTCCGAAGATATCAGTGAACTTGTAAGTGATCTTTATTTTTCCGCTTCCTACGTTCACGTTGCTGATGTCGATGGCGTCAGGGAAGTTGACTGTGAGTGTGTCTCCCATCGGCACGTCGGTCTTGTGAGTTCCAGAGTAAGTGTAGTAATCATACAGGAACCGTATCTTGTCTCCGCTTTCCAGTGAAGTCATGGTCTTTGCCGATGTCTCGGTCACGTCTTCGTCGTAACTGTAGCGGACTCCTGCGATCTGGCCTTTCTCGTTGTTGTTGTCGAATACCAGGATCAGGTCTGCCTTGTCTCCGTTGAGGAGCACGGGCACGTGTCCCGTTATCTGATACATGCCGCTGCCCAGTTCAAGAGTCTCGTCGTGATAGTAGGTGACAGGCTGTCTGTCCAAAGCGATCCAGGTGCCGTCGTCGGACGGGAGCATGTTTCCGTCATCGTCAAAGTCGTAAACGTTATCGAGACCGAAGTCCACGTAACCCTCACCGTTGTCGTAGAACATGTTCATATCGACGGTGGTGATGTTCTTCCACTGATCCTCCGTCAGGCTGATGACTTTCTGTCCGTATGAATTGGTCTTCCAGTCAAGATCGCCTTCTTCGATCCTGTCCTGAGAGATGTTTTCGGCGATCGCCTTCTTGCTGAGAAGATTCTCGCTCATGAACTTGGTGTTGGACTTGTCAAGATCATCGATGTTCGCGTCCTTTATGCCGCGGCCTCCAAGCAGCGAACCTATCATTTCCGTTAAGGAGCCTGTATCATATCCGCCGTAGGAACCATATCCGCCGCCGTAGCTGTAATTACTGCTGCTTCCGAACAGTGATGCGAGCGGTGAGTGTGAGCCGCCGGCTGAAGCCTGGCCCGCTACCTGTATCTGGGCGAACCTCTTGATGCAGTCGGTGTACTCGGATTCCATGCCGATCTCGTCGTAGGTCTTTGAAGCGCTGTCAACTTTGCGGATATTCTTGTACGGGAAGTATATGGAAAGTCCGTATGCGTTTGTTACGTTGCTGGAAGTCCTGTTGTACTTGACAGCTTCCAGGATCGCGTCCGCCATTTCACTTCCTTCAGACATATTGGTGAGTTTCGCGAAATGCACGGTGTCGATCTGATCTATGCGCGTGCTGCGGGCGAATTCCTTGCTGCTGCTTCTTGCGTTGGCAATTGAGGAATAGTCGCCTTCTTCTATCATGTCAGACGCCTTTGCGGAAAAATCTTTAAGTTCATCCGGAAGGGTCTGGGACAGTTCGGATATATCGACTACTGAAAGCGTCGTTTGCTGGCCCGGACACTGGGCGGCGCATCTCTCCGTGAAATCATCAGCTATGATCTTACCGATCTGTATGGTCTCCATGGATGTGTTTGCAGAAAGTTTTGTGAGCCAGTTGGTGTAGTACCAGCCAATGCCCGGTTCTGCTTCTTCACTTCCGATGAGGTAGTCCGCGTGCTTGTCAAGCATCAGAGCTGTTTCCGTGGTAGCCATGAGGCATGCGTCGAATCCCACGAAGTCGAATTTCACTCCGCCGTTTGTCAGGGCTTTGTCTATTCCCGCAAGATCCATGGAATTGCTGCGCCAGCTCTTTTCGTCGTAGCCGAAGCCGCTCAGTGAACCGCCGCCGTGATCCCAAAGGATAAGTTCATTTCTGTTAGCCGGGAATTCCTTGTGAGCCCATTTTATAAATGAGGCAAGTGTGGTCGGGTCGGTCATCGCTGAAGAGCCGACGTTCTTTTCAAGACATATGAACTTGCCGTTCTTAATCTGCCATATCTGGTTGTGGGAACTGCTTACCTGGTTGTTCCTCCAGCGTTTGCAGCCACCCGTATATACTACGAGATTCACATTGTTCGACATGTCGGCGCTGAGCATCTCGTTCAGGTCTGAAGTAGCCATGCCGGCCTGTGATTCCAGATCGGTTCCGCACATATATACCATGATGGTGACTTTGTCCTGCCCGGAGCCTTTGATATTCGTGTATTTGGTGCGGGCTTCATTCGCCACTCTCGTGTTCAGCTGGCCTGTGTTGGCGTTTGTGATCCATGAGCCCAGGCTTTCGCTGCTGCCGGAAAGGATACCGTCCAGTCCGGTGCCTCCCAGGAGACTTCCCAGGTCTAAAGAAAGAGCTCCGCCGCCGCCTGCCAGGAGCATGACGAGCACGATGATTATCTTTATGATACTGCCGCCGCTGAAAAGACCTCGGCCGCCGCTGCTTCCACCGCCGAAAGGACTGCCTCCGCTGTAATTACCGCCGCTGTAGCTTCCTCCGCCGTAATTACCGCCGCCGAAGTTTCCTCCGCTGAAGCCGCCGCCTCCGAATCCGCCGGATGAGCCGCCGGACGACGTCGGGCCTGAGCCTGATACAAATTTTCTTCTCGCTGTTGGTCTGTTTTCCATGACACACCTCCGTTCATCCGTTTTACATATTATATCACGACATAAAGGGTTGTGGTTCAAATAATGAAGAGGAGGTAATTGGGCAGCCTAAAAAGCGCAAAAACAGTTGAGAATTACCCTGTTAAAATGTAAAATTATCATGACGGAATATATATGCTTATTTATTGAAGTATTTGGTTTTAAGGAAGGTGTATTTTCATGAATGATCGTGAACGGTTCGGGTCAAGGCTCGGATTCATACTCGTATCGGCAGGGTGCGCCATAGGCATAGGTAATGTCTGGAAGTTCCCGTATCTTGCGGGAGCAAACGGCGGCGCTGCATTTATTCTTATTTATCTGATATTCCTGCTCATTCTTGGTATCCCTATCATGACCGCTGAGTTCGCGGTAGGCCGCGGATCCATGAAGAGCGCGGGAAAGGCATTCGGACTCCTGCAGCCAAAGGGTACAAAGTGGAGCCATTACGGTCCTCTTGCTCTTGCGGGAAACTACCTGCTCATGTTCTTCTATACCATGGTAGCAGGCTGGATGCTTTACTACATCTATGAGATAGCTTCAGGCAAGCTTACGGGAATGGACCCGGATGCAGTAGCGGGCAATTTCGGCGGAATGCTGGGATCCGGCGGCACCATGTTCGCATGGACGGTAGTCGCTATCGTGATCTCATTCGGCATATGCGCTCTGGGACTGAAGAGCGGCGTTGAAAAAGTCACAAAAGTACTCATGTCGGCGCTGATGATCCTGATGGTCATCATGGCCATCCGCGCGGTCACACTTCCGGGAGCTATGGCAGGACTGAAATACTATCTGGTTCCTGATTTCCACGCGCTGGTTGAGAACGGCATCGGAAACGTATGCTTCGCGGCTATGGGCCAGGCGTTCTTCACACTGAGCGTCGGAATCGGTTCAATGGAAATCTTCGGAAGCTACATCGGCAAAGACAGATCACTGTTCGGGGAAGCGGTAAGCATCACGGCGCTTGATACTTTCGTGGCGCTGGTAGCGGGACTTATCGTTATCCCGTCATGCTTCGCATTCGGAGTTGAACCGGGCGCAGGTCCGGGACTGGTATTCATCAGTCTTCCGAACATATTCAACGCTATGCCGGGAGGACAGATATGGGGAAGCCTCTTCTTCGTATTCCTCTCATTCGCTGCATTGTCAACGGTAATAGCGGTATTCGAGAACATTATCGGTTTCTCAATGGATCTGTGGAACATGTCCAGAAAGAAAGCGGTCGCAGTCAACCTGATCGTGGTAATAGTAGGGTCCATACCCTGCGTACTGGGATTCAATCTGTGGAGCGGACTTCACCCGTTCGGACCTGAGTCCAACATCATGGATCTGGAGGACTTCATCGTTTCCAACAACCTGCTGCCCCTCGGCTCACTGGTATTCGTACTCTTCTGCGTAAAGAAGTACGGATGGGGCTGGGAGAACTTCATGGCAGAGGTCAATCTGGGCAAAGGAATGAAGTTCCCGAACGTAAAGGGCTACATACTCTTCGTGCTGCCGATCATAATACTGATCGTATACGTAAAGGGATGTCTCGACTTCTTTGCAGGACAGGGACTGCCCACGTATGCAGCCGTTATATACATAGTGATAGTACTTGCGATATTCGCATACATCATCTTCGGACGCAAGAAAGGCACAGTGCCTAACGAACCGGGAAAAGCCGTAGCGGACATATAGGAAACCGCGAAGAAGATATGAATTGGTTAACGGTTTAAGAAAGAAGAGGTAATGATCATGAAAAAAATGACAAGATCACTTATAGCTGTCATTACGATCCTCGTATTTACGCTGACGAGCTCGGCGGTATTTGCCGACAGCACAGCAGCAGTAAAGAACGGCATCGACGCTGCAAAAGACGGTAAGACCGCAGTGACGGAACAGATCGCACCCAAGGCTCTTGACACATCGGCAATACAGCCTAAGAGCTACACCGTGAAATCTACGGGAACGCTTAACGCCAAGACTCTTAACTATGCATCGAGCACCAAGCCCGGATGGGAAGGGCTGCAGGTGCAGGGCAAGGGTTCTAACGTATGGGAATACTGGACCCTTGGAGTAAAGACCAGCGGCAAGCTGTACATGGACGTGTATTCCGATGACGACGATTCCCAGGGCTACATAGAGGTGGCTGTCGGGACCATCAGTAACGGAAAAATAACGACGCTGGGGTCTACGGCGTATCTTTCGCCCGGCGAAACAAGAGAGGCCATATGCGGAAAGGACGTAACCGCCGGAAAGACATATGTTGTAGCTGTAAGTTCAGACGATATAGGCGTGGTGGCAGTCCGCCCGTACGCACTTTCATACAAGACAAGGACCCTCAAGGCAGGCAAGACCATGATCTCGTCCGGATATAAGGGGGATTACAACGATTCAGCTGTTAAATACAAGATAAAGCCCACAAAGTCAGGCTATATCACAGTAGGGCTGAAAGAGTACGGATACGACAAATCAGCCGGATACGTACAGATCCTGAACAAAAAGAAAAAGATAGCTTCAGATAAACTCTGGTATTATCAGGGTTCAGACACCAGCTACGTTGTATTCGGCGTGAAGAAAGGCGTGACATATTATCTGAAAGTGACGGGATGTCAGGGAACATATGACAACTATTATGCTTACGGCATAAAGTACAAGATCACAAAGTCTCCGGTAAGAAAGAATACCAAGAGGAGCAAATCCGTAAAACTCAAGAGAAAAGGCTCATGGAAGAAGACCGTGCTCCTTGCCAACAGGAAATCGGGCAACCAGTGGTACAAATTCAAAGTTGCCAAGAAGCGCACGACCGTCATAAAGTTCGATGGAACAAATATTAAATCCGGAACAGTTAAAATGACCCTGTACCGCGGCA
>JAFYIC010000001.1 GCA_017538845.1 Bacillota bacterium
CTGGTTCAGCTGCCACAGAAGGTGCATGGGCAGAAGCACGCCTACCACCATTCCCGCGGCGTTGGCCATGGCCACCTTTTCAACGATTCCGTACATCAGCCCGATCATCCCGGCTATCATCATGAAGTCGATCTTCCTCTGCGGGTTCAGAGCCCTTACTGCCAGGAATATTCCCAGGAATTTAAAGGCTTCCTCCAGCAGCGCCGCTCTGAAAAAGTCGGAAAGCACGTTCTTTGCCAGGCCTTCCGATCCCGGTTTCCAGAAAATGATATCCCATGTGATCTCTGTGATGATTATGAGCAGGCACGAGATCAGCAGCCCGTACAGGAACGCAACTTTCAGGTAGTCGCCTTTCTGCAGAACTTTCTGGTCTCCCTGCAGCCGTACGCCCGGCATGTACCATATAAGTGATATGGCTATGCACGCTATTGCGCCTATCAGGTTTATCATATTTCAAAGCCTCCCTTTGCTCCGTTGAGGAACTGCGCCAGCCTTACTCCAAGGCCGGAATATCTCTCGCCGGTGCTGTTGTTGTCCACCATGTCATGCATGCGCTGCTCCGAGCCTACCAGCACTACCGCTGATTTGCCCCTGGTCACCGCCGTGTAAAACAAATTCCTTGTCGCCAGCAGCGGCGGGAACCATGTGACCGGCATGATGATTATGGGAAATTCGCTTCCCTGACTCTTATGTACCGTCACCGCGTAAGCCAGTTCCAGTTCGTCCAGCTGCGTAAAATCATAAGTCACGTATCTGCAGCCGTCGAACAGCACTGTCATCTCGTTGAATTCTTTGTTGATGCTGACTATATATCCTATGTCCCCGTTGAAGATCCCTTCGCCTTCTGTGAAATCTTCCCGGTTTTTCCATTCCATCTGGTAATTGTTCCGGATCTGCATGACCTTGTCGCCTTCGCGGAAAGTCCTGTCGCCGAATGTCTTCTCTTCCAGCTCCGGCCCGGGCGGGTTCAGTGCTTCCTGCAGCTCTTTGTTGAGCATTATGCTCCCGAGATGGCCCTTCCGGGTCGGCGTTAGCACCTGTATATCTCTTTCCGGCACGATGTCTGAGTAATATGCCGGGAGCCTTGATATATAAAGCTCCTTTATCAGTCGGAGCATCTCGGTTTCCTTGTG
Organism: Bacillota bacterium; assembly: GCA_017538845.1. Taxonomy (GTDB): domain Bacteria; phylum Bacillota; class Clostridia; order Peptostreptococcales; family Anaerovoracaceae; genus RGIG7111. The sequence continues at coordinate 1,134 of JAFYIC010000001.1, forward strand.
CTCCCGGATAAGGAAAAAGTCTTTGCCTTTCTCATTGCAGTCGGGATATTCGCCCCGGTTGATCCTGTGGGCGTTGACTACTATCAGGCTTTCTTTGGCCTGCCGGAAGATCTCCTTCAGCCTTACTGAATCCACATATTCGCTGTCCAGCATGTCTTTCAGTACCGCCCCGGCGCCTACCGGCGGCAGCTGGTCCGCGTCACCTACCATTATGAGCCTGGTCCCCGGCTTCAGGGCGCTCACAAGTCCGTCCATGAGCATCAGATCCACCATGGATGCTTCATCGATTATGACCACGTCCACGTCCAGCGGGTTTTCGGAATTCTTTCCGAAGCGCATATTATCCTCTCCTTCAAAGAAAGTGTATTCCAGAAGTCTGTGGATAGTCGACGCGTCTTTGCCGGAAGTCTCGGTTATCCTCTTGGCGGCTCTTCCCGTTGGCGCAGCGATGGCAGCCTTCAGCCCGCTGTGCTCGAATATGTTCATTATGGTGTTGATGATGGTGGTTTTTCCTGTGCCCGGTCCTCCGGTAATTACAGAAACGCCTTTATTGATAGATTCTCTGACCGCATGCTTCTGCTCGTCGGAAAGGGTGATGCCTGTTTCGTTTTCCGTCATGGTAATCAGGCTTTCCACGTCGGAACCTATCATCTTCGGCTCCGTTTCGGAAAGTATCCTGAGGCATCTGCACACATTCTGCTCTGCCCTGTAAAACGGGAAAAGGTAGGCCACATCACGGCCTTCCATGTTTTCTATAAAAATGTCTCCCTCGAAAGCCATCTGCACCAGTTCGTCATTGACCTTCTCTGTGGAAACATCAAGAAGCCCGCCGGCTTTTTCGCATAAAAGATTCCGCGGCAGGAAAGTGCTGCCTTCCCCGGCGTGATATGCAAGCGTGAATCTGACGCCGCTTCTGATTCTGAACGGGTCCTCCTTGTCGACGCCCAGTTTCTCCGCTATCCGGTCAGCTTTTTTGAATCCGATGCCGAAGAAATCGTCGATAAGGCTGTAAGGGTTTTCTTTTAATTTATCGACGGTCTCGCCGCCGTAGACTTTATAGAGTTTCAGCGCATAAGCGCCGTTGATATCGTACTGCTGCAGGGTCAGAGCGATCTCCGCGAATTCCTTGTGCTCGCGGAACGCCTCGGATATGGCGGCGGCTTTCTTTTCGCCTATGCCGCTCACCCTTGTCAGCGCGTCCGGCTCCTCTTCAATGATCCTGAAAGTGTCCTCGCCGAACTTGTCCACTATGGCTTTAGCGGTCTTCTTTCCGATGCCTTTGAGAACGCCTGACGCCAGGAACTCTTCGATGCCGGCTCCCGTGGACGGCATCTCTTCCTCCGCCTCTTTGAAGGCAAACTGCTCCCCGAATTTCGGATGCACGGTCATGTCCCCGCGGAGAACGTAGACGCTTCCTTCGTGGCATGCGGCAAGGCTGCCGACTCCGGTGATCTCACCGTCTTCAGTCTGAAAAACGGCTACCGTATAGCCGTTTTCATCATTATGGAATATAAGATCTGTCAGTGTGGCTTTGATCTCTGTCATGATTATTCGCTCTTCTTATATAACTTCCTGTTGTCCAGAGTCCAGACTCTGTCGCTGAACTCGCCGGGCTTCACGCCGTCCAGGGCTTCTTCCATGTCAAACATCCTGGCGTCGATGATGTCCAGGTAGTGGAGTATCTCCGCCTCCGGGAACATGGGTTTTCTTGGGCTTCCGAATTCCGGCTCGTAGTGGTGCGAAAGGATCATATGCTCTATCATTATCCTCTTCTCATCGGAAAATCCCATGGCTTTCATCCTGCCGTCCAGCTCGCGCACGCCCTGAACTATATGACCCAGCATCATGCCTTCCATGGAATATCCGCCGGATATACCCAGTTCGTTGGACTCTATCTCTCTCATCTTTTCTATGTCGTGTAAAATCACGCCTGCCGAAACCAAATCCGGATCCAGAATCGTATATACCTTGCAGATGCTTTCCCCGTTCATGAGCATCCTCTTCATGTGCCAGAGAAGTCCCGCGAATTCCGCGTGATGGTTCTTCTGTGCCGCCGGGTAATACATGAGTTTTTCTTCGTTGTCCTGAAGCACGCTTACGCAAAGGTTTTTCAGTTCTTCATCACCGATCGCCTGCGCCTTTCCCATTATGAAGTCGTACATCTCGCGCGGGTCTTCCGGAGCCGCTTTCACATAATCAGAGGTGTCCAGCCCGTCTTGATCCACGGCTTCCCGTATCTTCAGCACGCGGAACTGCTTCATTCCGTTCCACTCGGTGACCTGGGCCTTGATCTTCACAAGGCTACCCTCCGCTACCGTGCTCAGTTTCTGCACTTCATCGTCCGTAACGTCCCACTTCTTGCCTGTGATCTCGCCGGTCTTGTCGCCGAGAAGCAGGTCAAGATACTGCTTATTGTTAGCTCCTGTCTTCACGCCGATGGCCTTGACCATGAAAAAGTCCGTGATCTCGTCGCCGACGTTGATATTGTTCAGATAAATGCTTTTCATTTTTTCACCTGTTTTATCTGTTTTCTTCCTTTGTTTTTCCTGCTGATATTATATACAACGACAGAACAGGGTGCAAGACGGTCTGACCGGCAGATGCGCCAGTCTTTGTGGCGCCCCGACAGTCTCCCCAGCTGCACTGACAGTCTCCCCGACAGTCTTTGCGGCGCTTCGACAGTCTTCCCGTCCGTCATCGCACTCTTATTTTTTTTCTTGCAATATCCAATTTACCCCGAAGCCACAAACGTTGAAATGTTGGCGATAATTTCTATATATGAAAAAGTCTCCAACACTTTCC
>JAFYIC010000077.1 GCA_017538845.1 Bacillota bacterium
CTCATATACGGAATGGGTGAGAGGGCGACCGTTCAGATAGCAGAGGCTCTCGACTCAGGTATAGATGCGAAAGATATCAAATGGATAAAGGGGACATGTGTCAGAGGCACCGAAGATGACATCGATGACGAGACCGTGATCCTGCCGGCTTTTGAGGAAATATGCGCGGACCGTGATAAGTACGGGGAGAGTTTTGCGCTCCAGTACAGGAACAACGACCAGATAAGCGGGAAACGGATGGCTGAACGGTATGACAAGAACCTTTTCGTAATACAGAACATACCGCAGAAGATACTTACCACCGATGAAATGGATCAGGTATATGAACTGCCTTACGAAAGAGATTATCATCCATGCTATGAAGCGGAAGGCGGAGTGCCTGCCTTAAGCGAAGTGAAGTTCAGCATCACGGGAACGAGAGGCTGTTTCGGAGGGTGCAGTTTCTGCGCTCTTACTTACCATCAGGGTAGAGAAGTGGTCAGCAGAAGTAAGGATTCCATAGTCAGAGAAGCTGAGATGCTCAGCCGTGACAGGGATTTCAAAGGATATATCCACGACATAGGGGGACCTACAGCCAACTTTAGAAAACCCGCGTGCAGAAAGCAGCTGAAATGCGGCGTCTGCAAAGACCGCGACTGCATGTATCCGGAACCATGTCCTTCAATGGATATCGACCATACAGAATATCTGGAAGTGCTGAAGGCGGTCAGAGAACTGCCCGGCATAAAGAAAGTATTCATCCGCTCCGGGATCCGTTACGACTACCTGATGGCAGACCGCAGGTGGCAGAGTTTCATGAAAGAGCTTTGTGAGCATCACGTGAGCGGCACCCTGAAAGTGGCGCCCGAGCACGCTTCGCCAAATGTGCTTGCGAAAATGAGAAAACCCCGCGCAGAGGTATTCGAACGCTTCAGCAGGGAATACGGTAAAATGAACAAAAAACTGGGAAAGAAGCAGTATCTTATCCCGTATATGATATCGTCCCATCCGGGGAGTAGGCTTGAGGATGCCGTTGAACTGGCACTGTTCCTGAAGAAAAGCGGTTTCATACCGGATCAGGTGCAGGATTTTTACCCTACGCCCGGAACACTGGCCACATGTATGTACTACACGGGTAGAGATCCGCTGACAGGTGAGAAAGTCTATGTTCCCCGCGACATGGAGGAAAAGAAAATGCAGAGGGCACTGATGCATTTTCATAAGAAAGAGAACCACGGTACAGTAAAGAAAGCTCTGGAAAGAGCAGGGCGCACCGACCTTATAGATACGCTCCCGGGGAAAGGCGCCTCAAAGACAGCAGAAAGCAAAAAATGCCGCAAATAGGCAGACCCGGGGTTTGCGGAAGTACAGCAGACAGATCAGGAGTTTTACATGAGCACTTTAGAAAGGCTGGCAACCATATATTCGGAATGCGTCAAAGAATTCAACGACCGCACACGCTGCGGAGCGGCTTTTGAGATACGTGAAATATACAGCCCGGATCGGGGTGCCTGCGGAAATGCCGATGACACGCTCCTTGTGAGGGGAGAAAACCTTGATTATATGAACTATCTGCTGGATGAGAAAGGCATGAAAGGCAGTATACAGCTGATATACGCCGACCCGCCCTTTTATTCCAGAGGAAAATACGAGGCTGTCGTGAAAGTGGACGGGGAGAAGGTAAAGATCCCTGCCTATGACGACAAATGGACAGAAGGCATCGAAGCATACCTGAGAATGATGTGCATAAGGCTCATGTATATGCGGGAGCTAGCCGCTGATACCGGATATGTGTGCATCCATCTGGACTGGCATGTGGTCCATTACGTCAAAGTGCTCGCAGATGAGATATTCGGCAGTGAAAACTTCCTCAATGAGATAATCTGGACGTATAAATCAGGCGGGAGCAGCAAAAAGAGCTTCGCCAGGAAGCATGATACGCTGCTTTTGTACAGGATGACAGAAAACAATTATTTTGAACCGCAGAAGGAAAAGTCCTACAACAGGGAAATGAAGCCTTACAGGTTCAAAGATGTTGAAGAATACGAAGATGAGAAGGGCTGGTACACTCTTGTCAACATGAAAGACGTATGGGAAATAGACATGGTTGGCAGGACGTCTTCAGAGAGGACAGGATACGCCACGCAAAAGCCTGAGGCGCTGCTGAAAAGGCTGATAAAGAGCTGTACGAAACCGGGAGATCTCTGCGCTGATTTCTTCGGAGGTTCGGGAGTTATGGCCGCAGCCGCTGCAGACCTTGACAGAAAGTCAATACTGTGCGATATTGGTAAAACTGCAGCAGCATTTCAGAGAAAAAGGCTCAAAGAAAACGGCATAAGTTATACATACATGGAAGAAGAAAACTGCTGCGGTCCGGATGACGGAGAAGTCCCGGAAGAGATACTGGAAAAACTGATTAAAGGGGAATAGGAAGCGACCGAAAATGTTCAAAGACAGAAAAGAGGAAAAAAGCGATCTTTCGCTGAAAGAAAGATTCAGAGAATGGAGGACTAACACCTTCACCAAAGAAAACACCAAGCTTTTTACAGCCGATATCATATGGCTTCTGATAGCCTGCAGCATCAGTTCATTCGCAGTGGTTTCCGTGATGATACCAAATGGACTGATGACCGGCGGGATCACTGGAATAGTCAGGATACTGCAGAAGTTCATCCATATCGATTTCGCGCTGTTTTTCTATATCGGATCAGGGATCATAATCCTTTTGGTTGCGGTATTTCTCGGATTCAGGGAAGTCAGGAAGATACTTCTTCTTTCTGTAATGTATCCGACGGTGCTTGCCGTGTTTGAACAGATCGATTTCAGCCTTCTAAGTGAAAAAGACCTGATACTGGCGGCTATTCTCTGCGGCGTGCTCATGGGAGTTACCAGCGGTATAGTTTTCTGGAGAGGCTATACTTTCGCGGGAAATGACGCCATAGGAAAGATACTGAAAAAATACTTTTTCCCTCAAATAAGTCTGAGCAAGCTCATGCTGGGGCTGGACGCGATAATAATCATTTCATCTGTATTTGTTTATGACAGGAACATAGCCCTTTACGCCCTTGTTTCGCAAGTGATAACGACAAGAGTAATCGATATGGTCCTTTACGGATTCGAGACAAAAATCGTACAGATGGAGATAATCACAGGGAAAGAAGACGAGCTGAAGGACTATGTAATAAACGAGATAGAACGCGGACTTTCCAGCACGGAAGTATGCGGTGAATATACCGGAAAAATGTATAAGAAAATGATCGTGCTCTGCTCACCAAGAGAAAGCGTGCTTGTACGGCGATTCCTGGCGAAAAACGATCCCGGTGCTTTCGTGACACTGATGAGAGTGGATACTGTATGGGGAACAGGATCGGGATTCAAGGATATAGATAAGGAAAACTGACCGGCGGGGGCATATCAGATGCCTTACGCTGGTAAGGATACAAAATGGATATCGTATCTGACTGATGATACAATGTCCTGATACAGGAGGTAACGTACGATGAAAGTATTGATGGTGAATGGCGGTACAAGACAGGACGGATGCACTTTCACAGCGCTGAAGGCCATAGGGGAGACGCTGGTGAAAGAAGGGATCGATTATGAGATCTTCCATATAGGCAGCGAGCCCATACGCGACTGTATCGGCTGCAGAGCCTGCGCCCAGGAGAAAAAGTGCGTGTTTACCGAGAACAATGACGCAGTCAATGTATTTATTGAAAAAGCGAAAGAGGCAGACGGCTTCGTATTTGGTTCGCCGGTATATTTCTCTCATCCGAGCGGAAGGGTACTTTCGTTCCTGGACAGAGTCTTTTACAGCAATTACGGCGGCAGCAGCGATGCGCTGGCTTTCAAACCGGGCGCTTCTGTGGTTTCAGCAAGGAGAGGCGGAACTACCGCGTCCTTCGATGTGCTTAACAAGTATTTCACTATAAAACAGATGCCAATAGTATCATCGACATACTGGAACATGGTCCACGGGAACACGCCTGAAGAAGTGCTCCGTGATGCGGAGGGTATACAGACCATGAGAAATATCGGACATAACATGGCATGGCTTCTCAGATGTATCGAAGCAGGGAAGAAGGCCGGTTTGCCAATGCCTGCTACGCAGAAAGGCGCCGTAACCAATTTCATAAGATAGAGAGGACCGATCCGTATAAATGAGTGACCTTGGAGTATGGTGCGTAATGCCGACCATTTCGGTATTTGTGCTGGCAATGATAACAAAAAAGACGACATTATCCCTTGTCATAGGGTGTCTTTTTGCGTCTGTACTCCTGTCCGGGCCGCGTTTCGGCGCCAAATTCGTAGAAGCGATCTATGGCGTCATGAGGAGCGACCTGTGGATATGGATCATTCTTGTATGCGGATTCTTCGGGAGTCTGGTATTCCTCTTTGAAAAATCGGGAGGAATATACGGATTCGACAAACTGCTGTCACGGATATGCCGGAGCAGAAGATCCACCCTGGTGACCACATGGGTCCTGGGGCTCATGCTCTTCGTAGACGACTGGCTTTCAATTCTGACCAACGGCAATGCGATGAAACGTATGGCTGATAAGCATGGCGTACCCAGAGAGATGCTGGCCTACACCTGCAATACTCTGGCTTCATCCGCATGCGTGCTGGTTCCCATTTCCACATGGGGAGTGTTCATGATGAGCCAGCTGGTTTCAAGTGGCATTGCGGATTCGGGCGACGGTATGAGCATGTATTTCTCAGCGATGAAATACATGATTTATCCGATGGTAGCTCTGGTTTTCTCACTGCTTTACGGCATGGGTATACTGCCGGTTTTCGGACCCATGAAAAAAGCATTTAAAAGAGTGGAAACAGAAGCAGACGAAAAGGAAACCGGCACTGATGAAAGCGTGACAGAGAAACAGGAAGATAAAAAAGTTTCCAGCCCCTTGAATTTCATAATACCGATAATCACGCTGATAATAGTATCAGTTGCAACAGGAGAGATCCTTTATGGCGCGCTTGTCGCCCTGATCCTCTGCGGGATCATGTACCTGCCTCAGAGACTCATGAAAGTGAATGAGTATCTTGACGGGATCGTTAAAGGATTCGGAAGCATGCTGCCGGTTTTCTTCATCATGACGGCGGCATTCATGCTCAGAGACCTGAACGATATGATGGATATGCCGGATTATGTTATAGGGAAAGTCAGCGATGGTGTGCCTGCATGGATACTTCCGGCGGTAGCATATACCATCGTATTCCTCATGGGACTGACGGCGGCTAATTTCTGGGGAATATGCGCAATAGCATTCCCTGTGATAATTCCGATTGCACAGGCGATAGGCGGGGATCTGCTTCTTTCGGCGGGAGCGATCATTTCTGCTACGGCTTCAAGCTCACAGATGTGCTTCTACGGATCGGAAGCCGCGCTGACATGCCAGACGACAGAAATCGATAATGCACAGTACTTCCGTTCGGCGGGAGCATTGATGATACCCCAGGTAATAATCACCGTGATTATTTTCCTGGTGCTGGGATATGTGGTTACATAGACAGGTCGAAAAAGATAAACGGAGGAAGGCAATGTTCAAATACAGCAGAAAAGTAAAATACTACGAAACAGACATGATGAGCATAACCCATCATTCCAACTATCTGCGC
>JAFYIC010000078.1 GCA_017538845.1 Bacillota bacterium
CCGCCATGAAGGGGTTGTCCTCCGGTGCGTTGCAGAATACCACAAGTTTGGTCGCGCCTATGCATTGGGAATCCTTTGTCTTTTCGGCCGCCAGCCTGATGGTCTTTCCCATCATGGCTACAGCGTCCATGTTGATGCCCGATCTGGTGCTTCCCACATTGACTGAAGAGCACACAAAACCGGTTTCCGCAAGGGCGTCGGGGATGGATTCTATGAGTTCCTTATCTCCCGGCGAAAAGCCTTTGTGGACCAGGGCAGAGTAGCCGCCGATGAAGTTGACGCCTACAGTCCGGGCCGCTTTGTCAAGAGTGCGGGCATACTGTATCGGATCGCCGCCGGACGCTCCGAGAAGCATCGCTACGGGCGTTACCGATATCCTTTTATTGACGATAGGTATGCCGTATTTCTTTTCGATATCCTCACCGGTGGATACCAGCTTTTCCGCACGGCGGCAGACTTTTTCGTATATCTTGTCACATGAAGAAGATATATCGCTGTCAGCGCAGTCCAGCAGTGATATTCCCATGGTGATGGTCCGTATATCGAGATTTTCATTCTGTATCATGGTTATGGTTTCCATGATATCGCTCGTGTTAAGCATCTTTTACTCCTTACATATGGTGCGTGGGACTGAAGATCTAGATCCGGTGCATGGAATTGAAGATATCCTCATGCATCACGTGGATCTCCATACCTTCCACGTTTTTCTTAAGATTATCGCTCAGCTGATCCAGGGAAATGTTCATCTCTGAGATGTCGATCAGCATGATCATGGCGAAGTATTCCTGAAGGACCGACTGGGTCACTTCGATGACGTTGGCGTTGGCCTCGGCGCAGGTGGTGCTGACCTTGGCCAGGATGCCTACCATGTCTTTTCCTATGACAGTTACTACTGCTTTCATGATTACCTCCGTTATTTTTCGAGATAAAGTTTTCTCGTGATGTAGTTGTATATGCTTCCGATCATTCCTGCGATCAGTTTGCTTATTTTGTAATTAAGGCCGACCTTGGATGTGAAGACCCAAAGCAGGCACGTATTGATTCCAAGACCGATGGCACTCAGGATGATGAATACTATCAGTTCTTTGAATTGTGCGTGCTTGTCCTTGACGTCATATACCCAGTGCTTGCTGATCAGATAGTTGATGCAGGTGGCTACTACGAATGAGATTCCGCTTGCCGCCAGGTAATATACGCCGAATACTTCTTTCAGAAGTACCATGAGACCGAAGTCTATAGCGAAACAGGTGGCGCCTGTGACCGTGAATTTTGAGAATTGTTTGATGAATTGCCAGAGAGTCATAGTTCTCCTTTTTCTGAAATATATCAGTATTATCCGGTACTTTTCCAATGAATGATTCTACCATAGAAAAGAGCCGTGAATCAACCTGAAGGAGCGCATTGTGCAGGCGGCCCCGGCTCATCGGCAAGTAAAAGTTTTCCTTTCACATTTTGTGGTGTATCATAAAGGAGGAAGACAGGAGGAAAGATATGGGCAAATTACTTTTAGTCATAGATATGCAGAACGATTTCATCGACGGGGTACTGGGAACTCCGGAGGCTGTGGCGATCCTTCCCGCGGTGGAGGAACGCGTAAAGAAACGGCAGAACGAAGGCTGGGACGTATGGTTCACCATGGATACCCACAATGAAGAAAAATACATAGGTTCAAAAGAAGGCGAGTGGCTTCCGGTGCCGCACTGTATCAAAGGAACAGACGGCTGGCAGCTGCGGGAGTGCCTGTGGCCATATGCGGATACAGTCATCGAAAAGCCTAACTTCGGGAGCATCAATGTGGCATTCAAGGCGGCAGCAAAGAATTATGAGGAAGTGGAGCTGATCGGACTTTGCACCGATATCTGTGTAATATCCAACGCAATGATCTTAAAGGCTGCGCTGCCGGAAAGCGATATATCGGTAGTGAAGGACTGCTGCGCGGGCGTTACACCGGAAAGCCATGAAAACGCTCTTTCAGCAATGGAAAAGTGCCATATAAAGATAGTTTGAGCAGCTGAAGGAAAGGCAGGCATATGTCCGATCTTAAAAACATGACGGTCAGCGAAATTGAAGAGTTTGCGATTTCCATCGGAGAAAAGGGATTCAGAGGAAGACAGATCTTCAGATGGATACACGGGCAGGAGACGGATTCTGCCTCTTCTTTTGATGCCATGACAGACCTTTCCAAAGGACTGAGAGAAAAACTGGAGAGTTCGGACGCGTGTATATCTGCCATGAAGATACTTAAGGTACAGGAATCATCCGATGGTACGAGGAAATATCTCCTCGGCACGGAGGACGGCATGGCTATAGAGACCGTGTTCATGAAGTACAAATACGGCAATTCCATTTGCGTATCATCCCAGGCAGGCTGCAGGATGGGATGTAAATTCTGCGCGTCGGCTCAGGGCGGCCTTCAGAGGAATCTCACGGCAGGGGAGATAGCGGACCAGATACTTACCGTGCGCAGGGACGCAGGTGAAAAGATCGGCCACGTAGTCGTCATGGGCACAGGAGAACCTTTTGACAACTACGATGAACTGTGCCGTTTTCTTGAGATAGTAAGCAGCAGGGAAGGCATGGGTCTGGGACTCAGAAACATCACAGTATCCACATGCGGGCTTATTCCGGAGATGAAGCGTTTCGAACAGGACTGGCCGCAGGTGAACATGGCGGTTTCTCTCCATGCTCCCGACAATGAACGAAGAAATAAGATAATGCCGGTGAACAAAAAGTATCCTCTTGAGGAACTGATACGGGCAGCTAAGGAACACGGAAAGGTGACCGGCAGAAGAGTGACATACGAGTATGCTCTGATGGATGGATTCAACGATTCTGTCGAAGACGCTGACGCGCTGGCGAAACTTCTTGCCCGTTCTCTTTGCCACGTGAATCTCATACCGCTGAACAGGGTGAAAGAATCGGACTATTCCCAATCCGGCAGAAGGACGGCTGAAGCTTTCTGCCGCAGGCTCGAAGAAAAGGGCGTGCCGGCGACTATCCGCCGTGAACTGGGAAGCGACATAGACGCGGCCTGCGGACAGCTGCGGGCTTCATATTCAAAACTTTAATGCTTCGGTAAAACGCCTCATATTTTCATGCAAAAGAGCCGTTGATTCGGCCACAAATCAGTTGAAGCAAATCTGTCTGTAGTGTATAATCAAGACAGATATTTTTATATATGCGGCCGGGATGATTTCGGCGGCTTTCAGCAGCGAAAGAGAGGGCAGAGCCATGGTGAATTTACTGGTAGGTCATAAAGGAAGCGGCAAGACTAAGCAGATGATAGATCTCGCTAATGAAAGAGCACTTGTAGCGGACGGAAGTCTGATATTCATCAACAAGAATGAAAGGCTCATGTACGACCTAAAGCATACGATCAGGATCGTCTGCATGGATGATTATCCGGCAATAACAAACAGTGATGAATACATCGGCTTCATATACGGGATAATCAGTTCGGAACATGATATCGAAGCGATGTACATAGACAGTCTGCTGAAGCTCGCAGATGTTACACTTTAAGACCTGCCTGTTTTCATAGAAAGGCTGAAAAAGATAGGGGAACAGCACGAGATCGAGTTTATAGTATCTGTAAGCGCCGAGAAGGAAGAAATGGTCGGCGTTGACTTTTCCGGATGCAACATTCTCAATCAGTGATCGTGTGAAAGGAATACAAAAAGGCGGTGCTTGCACCGCCGTTATTTTCATGAATAAGAAAAAATGAAAAGAGTTTATTTATATATATTTCTGGCGGCGTTCTTTTACGGGACGATGGAAACGGCGCTGAAGCTGGCGGGAAATGAACTGGATCCGCTGCAGCTGACATTCCTGAGATTTTTCATAGCAGGCATGGTTTTTCTGCCCATCGCCATAAGGGAACTTAAGAAAAACAGTATAAAACTCACGCGGAACGACTATCTTTATCTCTGGCTTTTAGGTATCATGAACGTGCCGTTTTTCACGGTGGCGTTCCAGCTGGGAATAATGTGGTCCAACGCATCGACGGCGGCTGTGATATTCTCGGTAAACCCGGTGTTCACCATGATCTTCGCCCACTTTATGGCAGGCGAGTTTTTTACGAAACAGAAGGCCAAAGTCATAGTGGTCGGCATGATCGGACTGCTTCTGATGATGCGGCCATGGGACATCCAGAGCGGTAACACGGTCCACGGCATGCTCCTGTCCCTGACGGCGGCGGTGTTCTTCGGACTTTATACGGTAATGGGCAAGAAGATAACCGTCAAGATAGGTATAATGCCTCAGACAAGTCTGA
>JAFYIC010000079.1 GCA_017538845.1 Bacillota bacterium
CACTCGTTATCTATGATGCCTGTGAAACCGCATACCGGGTCTCTGTCTACCGGATGGTTGATGGAGCCGTATCCGATGCCGCTTTCCTTCATGCATCTGATGACTTTCTCGAAAGCGTCAAGGTTCTTGAGCGGATCCCCGTCCAGTTCAACGTATGTGATGTGTCCCGCGTTGGTAAGGTTGTGATACGGAGCTTCAAGTCTGATTTTTTCGAATGCGTTGATATCGTAGTAAACCGGGATATGGAAGGAGTTGGTGTAGTACTCTCTGTCGGTAACGCCTTCGATGATTCCGTATCTCTCTTTGTCTATCCTTACGAATCTGCCGGAAAGGCCTTCAGCAGGAGTAGCAAGCAGCGTGTAGTTGAAACCTGTCTTCTTTGTCTCTTCGTCCAGTTTCTTTCTCATGTAGCCTACGATCTCAAGACCGAGGTTCTGAGCTTCCTTGGATTCGCCGTGGTGAACGCCGATAAGAGACTTCAGTGTTTCAGCCAGTCCTATGAAACCTACGGACAGAGTTCCGTGCTTCAGGATCTCGCCTACTGTATCATCCTGCTTGAGCTTGTCTGAATCCATCCAGATGCCCTGTCCCATCAGGAACGGATAGTTCTTGACTTTCTTGGCAGCCTGGATCCTGTACCTTTCCATGAGCTGATCTATGCACAGATCAAGTTTTCTGTCCAGTTCCTCGAAGAAAGTATCCAGATTACCGTTGGCCTTTATTGCGATCCTCGGAAGGTTGATGGATGTGAAGCTGAGGTTTCCTCTGCCGCCTACCACCTGTCTGGACGGGTCATGGTAGTTACCGATTACCCTGGTCCTGCATCCCATGTACGCAACTTCCGTGTTCGGATCCCCTTCTTTATAGAACGGGAGATTGAACGGCGCGTCTATGAATGAGAAGTTCGGGAACAGCCTCTTTGCCGATACTTTGCATGCCAGTTTGAAGAGGTCATAGTTCGGATCCTCCGGATTGTAACTGATGCCGTCCTTAACTTTGAATATACTGATCGGGAATATGGCCGTCTCGCCGTTTCCGAGACCTGCGTCTGTTGCCAGCAGTATGTTCTTTATGATCAGTCTTCCCTCAGGAGACGTATCTGTGCCGAAGTTTATTGATGAGAAAGGTATCTGGGCGCCTGCTCTGGAATGCATGGTGTTCAGATTGTGAACGAACGCTTCCATTGCCTGGTATGTAGCTCTGTCAACTTCCTGGTTGGCATACTTCATTGCCCTTTCCTGAAGCTTGTCGATCTCCTTGTCCTTTACGATCTTTCTCAGGTATTCTCTCTCGATGTCCCTGTAGCCGTTGTCATCAGCGATGGTCGGGAAAACGCCCTCTTCCTCTTCGATCTTCTTGCCTATTTCCTTTACCTGCTCCACTCCGTCATCGATGTCGTGAAGGATGTTGAGCATCTTGCCCAGATTGGTCCAGTAAAGCTTCTTATAAGTCTTCTTTACGCCGTTTGCCATGCCGTAATCGAAGTCAGGTATACTCTGTCCGCCGTGCTGGTCGTTCTGGTTGGACTGGATCGCTATGCAGGCAAGCGCCGAATAACTCTGAATATCGTTAGGCTCTCTGAGGAAGCCGTGACCTGTGGAGAAGCCGCCTTTGAAAAGCTTCTCGATGTCGATCTGGCAGCATGTGGTGGTAAGTGTGAGGAAGTCGAGGTCGTGGATATGGATGTCGCCTTCCCTGTGAGCCTTTGCGTGCTCCGGTTTGAGTACGAACATCTCATAGAACTGCTTGGTTCCTTCAGATCCGTATTTGAGCATGGTGCCCATTGCAGTATCGCCGTCGATGTTGGCGTTTTCTCTCTTTACATCGTTGTCCTTGGCCTCTTTGAATGTAAGGTCGGAATATATTTTCATCAGACGCGTATTCATATCCCTTACGCGGGTACGCTCTGCTCTGTACAGTATGAATTCCTTTGCAGTCCTTGCATGTCCGTTTTCGATAAGGATCTTTTCGACTGCGTCCTGTATCTGTTCAACCGTAGGTGTTTCGTTGTGACAGACTTCGGTAAGATAAAGTTCTACCTGTTTTGCCAGGTACATTGACATTTCCCTGTCGGAACCGCCCAGAACTTCGGCGGCTGCAAAAATCGCGATCGAGATCTTGTTGATATCAAACTCTACTTCTCTTCCATCCCTCTTAATGATCGTCTGAATACTTTCCATAATAGACACTCCCTCAAAACCTCTGTCCGCTTCCCTCATCGAGCGGACACCAAAAAACCTAAGTATATAAACTTAACTTATCAAAAATCCTTAGTATCCTTTTTCCCCGTATAAAGTCAGAATCCGCACACACACTGGAAATACGACATTTCCAGCCCTTTTGAATCCGCAAAACCCCGTTCGGGTACCACACAATATATTGTGGGTTTTCCTTAGATACATTATGAATTATACCCACATTTTGATATTTAGTCAACAAAATATTTTAAAATATTTTTCTTATTTTTCAACTTTTTTTCAAGGCCTCTTTCCGATCCGTATTTCCGTCAGGATCTTATACAAAAAATCGGATTACAGATTAAAAAACGGACGCTTTTGTGGTATCATATTTCTTGCGCCACAGGAGGATATTAAGACATATGAAAAAAGCAGCTATACTGATTCTCACTATAATACTTGCGGCAGGCCTGCTGATGCTTTCCGGATGCGAAGACAAGCAGGACAACGACAAGGCAGATCTGGAAAAACTCGTTGAAGACGAATACTCTTCTGCTTTTAGCGTGCTCGAAAACGCAGACTCTTTCGCAGACGCATCGGACTATCTGCAGAAATGGGCTAAGGATAAAAAAATCAAAGTCGAAAAATCAACGGATGAATACCTGGTGCTTTCCCTGAAAGCAGCCGAGGGATATGAAGACGCCGTATCGGCAGTCCTTCAGATGCCCATAGGTTCAGGGAACATTGAATCCGTATGTGAAGTCCTTTCCGTCCTTCTCACTGCTGCAGAGACTTCGGAAGCTCACGGCGATGTGAAGGTAATATTCACCAACAACACGGATAATGATTTTTCAGGGGCGAAGAAACTCAGCTCCGAATATCTGGACACGGACAACTTCATCAACTTCATGTACGATGACATGCCCACCGTCTACAACCAGGGAGGCGCCGCTTCATATAACAAAGCTGTGCTGGAGTCGACCCCGATCCCTTCCGAACATGAGAAGGCTTTCAGAGTGTCCGTATCGGGTCTTTCCGGCGGCCTTGCCGGAAGCGTAGCGGCTGCCGATACTCTGAATCCCATAGAGACTATCTCCGGCTTCCTCGCAGCGGCTAAATCTGACGGTTTCGTATTCGACCTGGCCTCATTCAGAGGAGGCGTGTCAGCGGATACTCTCCCACGGGAAGCCTCTGCCGTCATAGTCGTACCCGCAAGCAGCGCGGATCGTCTCCAGAAAAGATTCGATACCAGTCACAAACGTTTTGAGAAGAAATGCGGAAAAACAGAGCCTGACGCAGAATATACCCTGACAGAGGTAGAGAAACCTTCAGCCGTTCTTCCCGAATCGGCTAAAAATGACATCATCAATTTTCTCTATCTGTTCGAGCAGGGTGCGAATCTGGACAAGGACGGTAATATTACTTCCTCGTCAAACATAGGAAAAGTCTCCACAAAAGACGGGAGATTCACCGCCCGCGTGGTCCTGGAGGACGTCTCGAAGGAAGGACTGTCCGATATGCAGCTTTCTCTCAGGACATCAAGCGATCTCTGCCAGATGGACTGTGATACCATATCCCGCAATGAGCCGTGGATAACATACGAAGAAAGTTATCTTGTGACCAAACTGGCCGACCTTTGTTCTTCCGAGCCGAAGAGCACTATCGTCCAGAATGAGAACACCGTATTCAAGAACAGAAATAAAAAGCTCACCCTGGTATCATTCGGGGTGAACAAATCTTCATCCAAGCGCAGCATAAAGGTAGTGAACAAATTCCTCGCCAGCCTGATCGATGCGGAAGCGAAGGAATCGGAGTGATCATTTGCTTTGCCTTGCGGATAGTCTGAGGTTTTAGCCGTCTCCGCAGAAACAGCAATGATCGCCAGCGAAACGAGATAAGTAATATAAAAATGCCGGGAACTGTCTGAGTGTCCGAAGGACACGAGTTTTCCCGGCATTATATTACGTTCGAGTAAGCGCGGCCGATCATCTGTTTCGAGGACCAGGCGAAGGCCTCAGACTGTCTGACAGGCAAAGTATGTGATCAGTCGAGCGCTTCTTTTCTTGCAACGGATACTCTCTCGTCGTAGCATGAGAAGAGTTTGTCCAGAAGCTTGTCGTCCTGCTTTTTCGTAAGTTTGCTCACAACAGGGACGATTATCAGTCCGCCCACCATGGCGATAACTCCGGAGCGTACTGACGATGCGAAGATGTATCCGAAGAACGGTCCCCATCCCGAAACATCGATTCCCGCAAGAGAGATTATCATCTGGATAACCATGAGCGTGCAGCCCCATGCGAATGATACGTAGCATGCCGCCTTTGTGGTTCCCTTCCAGTACAATCCGTAGAGGAACGGCGCAAGGAATGCTCCCGCCAGAGCTCCCCAGGATACGCCCATCATCTGCGCGATAAATGTTATCTCCGGATGAGCGTCTTTGACTATGGCGATGATGGCAGAAACGATTATGAAGAACAGTATCAGTACCCTCATAATGGAAACCTGCCCTCTTTCGTTGAGTCTCTCCTTTGCCGCCGGCTTGATCACGTCAAGGGTAAATGTGGAACTGGATGTCAGTACCAGTGATGACAGCGTCGACATGGACGCGGAAAGCACGAGCACGATAACGACAGCTATCACGATGGACGGCAGTGTTGAAAGCATAGTCGGAACTATGGTGTCGAAGAAAGGCGTCACTCCGTCAGGCTGGTAAGCAACCTTGTCGGCATACAACCTTCCGAAACCGCCCAGGAAGTAACATCCTCCCGCCACTACTATTGCGAAGAATGTGGAAATGACAGTACCTTTGTGTATGTCGTCCTCGCTCTTGATAGCGTAGAACTTGTTGACCATCTGAGGCAGTCCCCAGGTTCCCAGTGAAGTGAGTATTACTACGAACAGCAGCGCCAGCGGATCCGGTCCGAAGAATGAACTGAAGGCGCCTGCCTTCCAGTCGCCCGCAGATATTTCCGACAGTCCCTGAGTGGCAGCTGTGAGCCCGCCGTTTGCAACAAGCACAGAACCTATTACCGCGCATATACCGAAGAGCATGATTATGCCCTGGATGAAATCATTGATAGCCGTGGCCATGTAGCCTCCGAAAATGACGTACACGCCTGTAAGTACAGCCATCACCAGAATAACTGCCCAGTACGGTATATCAAATACAAGCCCGAACAGGGACGAAAGTCCGTTGTACAGGGATGATGTATATGGAATAAGGAATATAAATACGATAAGTGACGCGATGACCTTCATCGGCGTGGAACCGAATCTCTTTCCGAAGAAGTCCGGCATTGTTCTGGCTTCCAGATGCTGGGTCATGATCCTTGTTCTTCTGCCCAGGATGTTCCATGCCAGCAGCGATCCGATGAACGCATTTCCCAGTCCTACCCATGTGGAGGCAAGGCCGAAGTTCCATCCGAACTGTCCCGCATATCCGACAAATATTACTGCGGAGAAGTAGGAAGTTCCGAAGGCGAACGCTGTTATCCACGGGCCTGCCGTACGTCCTCCCAGTACAAATCCATCCACGCTCATTGCTCTTTTCCTGGTGATCACTCCCACCGATATCATTACGATGAAAAAGATCACCAGCAGGATGCCACAGATTATTCTAGTGTCCATTTCTAAGTTCCTCCTTGAACGATACTTCCGGGCGTCTGTATGCTTTATCGCAATAAAAAACACCCTCTGTCCAGAGGGCGGTCTTGACCGCGGTACCACCTCTATTCGCCACTGCCTCGCAGTAGTGGCCTCATCAGGTACGTCCCTTCCGGGATAATACCCTTATGCTGTAACGGGCATCCCCGTCGCCTCCTACTTTCCGGCGCAAACCGTGTTCAGACGCGCAGCTCCAAGATGTATTCGCTGAAACTATCTGCGCGCCTCTCATCACCCGGCAGCTTTCTGTTCAGAATCGTGACAGTTACTAATTCTCTTCACAGCCTTTTCTTATTATATTGCCAACGCATTAAACTATACTAGACTATCATTTTCAAGTCAAACTATTTCCTGACTTTTTTCGGGCTTTTTTGAAATTATTTCTCATCCTCCTCAGGCAGGATTATCCCGATGTCCACATTTGTCAGGCTGTCTATGAGTTCAGATGATCTTCCCCCGAAGAAGCCGTATTTATAAAAACCTATGGAAACCGTCAGGTCGCTCTTTACCGCCAGGACCGCTTCACCGGTATCCCCGTTCATTCCGCTGTTTATATCAACGCTTATGACGCAGCAGTCTTCCTTTTCTTCTCTGATCCGGTTAATTTCCTTTATGGCCTCTGCCGCAATGCCGTGAGGCTCGCCTGCAAATCCGGTTCCCAGTATGCAGTCCACCAGAATATCGTAATCTTTCAGCTGTCCCGCGCCCGGCTCATAAGGGATCTGTCTCACGCCCGCCTCTTCGCATTTTCTGTGATAGTATCCGCCGTCCTCCGAAAACTTTTCAGAAAGCATATATACTGTGACGTCAAGTCCTTTGTCTTCCATTATCATCGCAAGGGCATATCCGTCGCCGCCGTTGTTCCCGCTGCCGAAGATGACAG
>JAFYIC010000080.1 GCA_017538845.1 Bacillota bacterium
ATGGAAAGCTTCATGACTTCCGGATGGCACGTCACGTCTCTCTGGGGGCACGTCGCGCATTCGAAAAATTCCGGCGCGTCTTTCCTGTCTATGGTGTCAAATCCGATCTTCCTGAAGAACTCCGGCGCTCTGGCTACCAGATAAAGAGCCTCGCCGCCCCGCTTCAGTACTTCTTCGATGACTCTCATCATCAGTTCCTTGCCCAGCTTGATCCTCTGGAAATCCGAATCCATGGCGATACCGTCGACGATGTACTCGCCCTCTCTCGTAGCGAGCACAGCCCCGCCGACCAGTCTGTCCGTGTCATCGATGGTTATGGACCAGCACTTGACCACTTCCTTAGGAAGGGGACCGTCGCCTATCAGGTCCTCTTCATTGTATTCGACTCCCTCTTTCATGAAGAGTCTTACCAGATCATCAAATCTGTCTGTTTCTCTTATCTTGAACTTTATCATTTCTGCTCCTGTTCAGTGTCATTCTCTGCCGTCAGTCCCGTATCTCCTAGTCTGTCTTCGGCTCGGGCAAACTCTGACCTTCGTCTATGGAATACTCGCCGTTATCTATATCTGTCAGTTCGATGGACGGATCCGCCGGCATGATGTCGGGTGCCACGAATATCTTCAGTCTTCCCTTGAGGACCGAGAAGTCCAGAGGGAATTCTTCTCCCGTCTCGCCGTCTATATCCGTGCTGACATGTGAGCCGGCCTCCAGCCTCAGCTTTCGGGTCTGGAAGCAATCCACATTCTTGTCCCCGATATGTTTTCCGCGAAGCACTTTGAAAGTGGTGGCTGCCATTTCGACTACATTCATCTTTTTGAAAATCATTACATCCAGCAATCCGTCGTTTATGGATGATTCGAGAGCCAGCTTCTTGAAGCCTCCCGCCGATTTTCCGTTCATGACCACCATGAAATATATCTTTTCATCGCGGATGCCCTCGTCGGTGATTATTCTCACCGACAACGGCTTCAGTGTAGGTACCTCTGAAAGGCTTTTCAGGTAATACGCCATGGTGCCAAGTGTGTTCTTCAGCCTGGGGTCTGTCTTCTGGCTCACGTCCACCAGAGATCCTATGGCCGCCACGTTGATAAAATACTTGTCGTTGACCCGGCCTACGTCTGCTTCCACCAGTTTGTCGCCCAGGGCGATATCCACCATGTCCCTTATGTCTGTGGAAATGCCGAAATTATACGCGAAATCATTGGCCGTACCCGACGGGAATATAGCCAGCGGGAGATGTATGTCGTTGTTTATCATATGATTGACGCATACGTTGATGGTCCCGTCTCCGCCGGACACTATTATCTGCCTGTATTCATCCTGGTCTATGTCAGCGAGAACATCCCCCAGGGTCTTTCCTCTTGATGCAGCTCTCAGCGGAACTACCTGAAGGCCTTTCTCCTGGAATTTTCCTATGACATAATCCAGATTGTTCTTGAATGTCCCGTTCCCCGAGTGGGCGTTGTAAAACAACAGGACTTTGTTCTTCTCTTTAGTACTCATAGCGGGTCACTTCCTCACACTTTTCTCACACTTTATTCTTTATGCTTTCTCTCAGGAATCCTCTCACCTGGCCTGCCAGATAAAGGGATCCTGCTACTATCACGCAGTCGTCTTTCTGTTCCGCAAGGGCTTCTGCCACAGCCTTTTCCGGCTCCCTGATCACCTTGTACGGAGTGCTTCTGCCCTCCATGTATCCGGGCCAGGCATCTGCCGTGACGGTCCTGGGGTTATCTATCTCGGTAAGTATATATCTGTCTGCCACCTCGTCGAAAACGTCCATTATTCCCGGAACGTCCTTGTCTTTCAGCACGCCGACCACCATGGTTATCTTCTGATCGTCGGTGAACACTTCCTTCAGAGTATCACGAAGCGCCTCCGCTCCCGCTCTGTTGTGGCCGCCGTCCAGAATGATCATCGGGTCTGTGCTCATGACTTCGACGCGGGCCGGCTGGACTGCTTTCTTCATGCCTTCCAGAACTTTTTCCATGTCCAGTTCCGCCATGTGGCGGCTTCTCATGGTCTCCAGCACCGCCAGAGCTGTCTTGGCGTTTTCTATCTGATGCTTCCCGGGCATGGATATCTCCACGTCCCGGTAAATTTTTTCATGTGTGTAAAAATCAAAGGTCTGGTACTGGAGCCCCGAATCCTTGATCTTGACCTCCATCCTGGTCACGTCTGTGAAAGGCGCGTTCTTTTCGTAGGCCCTTCTCGCGATAAGTTCCAAAGCTTCTCTGTGGGCTACGTTGGAAACGAGAGGCACTCCCTCTTTTATGATCCCTGCCTTTTCCGCGGCGATCTCTTCAAGGGTGTATCCCAGTCTTTCCATGTGGTCGTAATCAATGGATGTGATGACGGTCACAAGCGGTTTGTCTATGACGTTGGTGGAGTCTCCCCGGCCACCAAGGCCCACTTCAAGTACCGCGTAGTCCGCGCCGTTCTGTTTGAAATATACAAAAGCTATGGCCGTGACTACTTCGAACTCGGTAGGCGAGTCGTATCCTTCAGCCACCATCTCATCGCTCTTTTCAATGACCATGTCCGTGATGGCGTCCAGGTCCTCATCCGGGATATCCTGACCGTCAAAAACTATCCTCTCATTGAACTTTTCGATGAAAGGCGATATGTAAAGACCGGTCCTGTATCCGTTGGCCTGAAGCACTTCGTACACTTCCCTGCACACCGAGCCTTTGCCGTTAGTCCCCGCCACGTGGATGACCTTCAGGTCTTTCTGGGGATCTCCAAGCTTGCTCAGAAGCATGCGTATCCTTTCCAGGCCCAGAACGCTTCCGAATCTGTGAAATTTTGCTATCCGTTCTTCGGCGCTTCTGCTCATTTCAGTTTTTCCTCTACCATGGAAAGTCTCTGGCATACCTTTTCAAGCATGTCTTTGTACTTGGCCTGCTTTTCTTTTTCCTCTGCGATCTTCTTCTCCGGCGCTTTGTTCACGAATCCCGGATTGCTGAGCATCTTCTCGGTCCTTGCGACTTCGCCTTCAAGTCTCTTCTTTTCTTTGGTGAGTCTTTCAAGTTCCGCGCTGAAATCAACCAGCTCGTCGAGAGGTATGAATATCTCGGCACCGTCTATGACCGCAGTCAT
Organism: Bacillota bacterium; assembly: GCA_017538845.1. Taxonomy (GTDB): domain Bacteria; phylum Bacillota; class Clostridia; order Peptostreptococcales; family Anaerovoracaceae; genus RGIG7111. The sequence goes on from JAFYIC010000080.1 coordinate 3,100, forward strand.
TACGTCTTCGGGAGCTTCCGCTCTGTCTGACGCGAAAGTGATCTCTCTGATATTGGCCATATCGCAGATGTATCTTTCGCCTGCTTCCAGTTTTTCGCGGGCTTCTTTGGCCACGATCACAGCGGTCAGCTGTTTCTTCGGTGAAGCCTCTGCCTCTGCGCGAATATTTCTTATGGCTCTTACTGCCTCCATGGCCGCCTCAAGTACAGCCGTCTCTTTTTCGTATTTCTCTTCTTCGCTGAATACCGGCCATTTTTCTCTGATCAGGAAGTTGTCCGGGTTCTCCGGATCGTTTTCCTTGGGCAGGTATGTCCATATTTCTTCAGTGATGAAAGGCATGAAAGGATGAAGCATGCGGAGCATGTCCTTCAGAGTCCTTACCAGGACCTTCCTTACTACCTTCTTGTCCTCTTCATCATCGCCGTAAAGTCTGCTCTTTACGATCTCTATATACCAGTCGCAGTACTCGTTCCAGATCACGTCGTACACTCTCTGGCCCGCAAGAGCCAGGTCGAATTTCTCGAAAGTGTCTGTCACGTATTTTGCCGCGTCGTTGACTCTGGATATCATCCATTTGTCTTCGTCTCTGAGAGCCGCCTCATCATCTGCCATAGGCAGGAA
>JAFYIC010000081.1 GCA_017538845.1 Bacillota bacterium
GAAAGCCTTCCGGATCTTTCTTCCCAGATCCTGTCTCACAGGTATGTTCTGAAGGTTCGGCTCCGTGCAGCTGAGTCTGCCTGTTGCAGTTACCGTCTGCTGGAAATGGGCCCTTATCCTGCCGTCGTTTCCGATAAGCGGTATCAGGCCTTCTATATATGTTCCGTTGAGTTTGCTCAAAGTCCTGTATTCCAGGATACAAGGCACTATGGGGTCCTCATCCGCTATCTTTTCAAGGACTTCGGCGCTGGTGGAGTATCCCTTCTTCGTCTTTTTACCCGGTGTCAGACCCATCTTGTCAAAGAGCACCTCACCTAGCTGAACCGGAGAATTGATATTGAACTCCTCCCCTGCGTATTCATATATCTGCGAGGATATTTCGTCTATTCTTTCGGTTATTACTGACCCTATATCTTTCAGTACGTCCACATCTACAGAGATGCCTTCCTTTTCCATGGCCGCCATGACTTTGACAAGCGGAAACTCCGCCTTTACAGCAACGTCCGTAAGTCCGTTTGCCTCTATTGCCTTCATGATAATCGGCTTTAAGGCAGCTGCAGCAGCGCACCATTTTGCCCCGTAGGCCGCGTTATCCGCGGATGCGTCTCCGAACATGTCCACCTGGCCTTTGTCACTGAAGTGATCCTTTTCGTTTTCCATGTTATATGCAAGATGCTCAAAAGCCAGCGTCTTGATATCATAGGAACTTCTGGATGGATCCACCACATACTGACCGATGGCCGAATCAAATTCCGTATCAGGATCATCAAGACCGTACCACATGAGTGCGTAATAGTCCTTTTTCAGGTCGTGACCGGAGAATCTCGGGCTCAATCTGTTCAGCATCTCTGCCGAAGCCACGATGATGTCCTCTCCTCCGCAGCCGATATAGAAGAAATCGCTGCCTGACATAATACAAATTCCGTATATTTCAGGTTTTCCCTTGTGATCGTCGTTTCCGAAGGTCTTCAGGACTACAGATGCGCCTTTTTCAATGGCATCTTCTATCTTTTTCAGGTCCTCTGCCTGCTTTATTATCACCGGCTCCGGGATCTGTCCGTCTATATCCACGGCCGTTTCGCCTTCAGCCGCAAGATCTGCCTCCCCGCTGTCCAGTTTCTTAAGAAAACTGTTAAATTCGAGCTTTCTGTATATCTTAATGAGCTCCGGATAGTTGGGCTCTTCCACTCTGCACTCTTCCAGATCTATATCTATAGGCACGTTTGTATTGATGGTCGCCAGTCTTTTGCTCATTACAGCCTGTTGGGTGTTATCCCTGATGCTGTCGTTGACTTTGCCTGCGGGCAATTCATCGATATTCTCGATAAGGCCCTCCACACTGCCGTATTTGACAATAAGTTTCTGGGCGGTCTTTTCACCTACTCCCGGTATTCCCGGTATATTGTCCGACTGGTCGCCCATGAGTCCCTTGAAATCGATGAACTGCGTAGGAGTGAAACCGTATTTGTCGATCATGGCCTGACGGTCGTACAGTTCGAACTGGCTGATGCCCTTCTTGGTTATGAGCACCTTTGTCACATCTGTGGCAAGCTGCAGTTCGTCCCTGTCTCCTGTGATGATAAGCGGCTCCAGTCCTTCTTCTTCCGCCCTTACTGCGATAGTTCCTATGATGTCGTCAGCTTCGAAGCCTTCCATCTCCAGCATCTTTATGTTCATGGCGGAAAGCACGTCCTTCAGAAGCGGCATCTGCATGGCAAGTTCAGGCGGCATCTTTTTACGTCCGGCCTTGTACTGGTCGTATTCCTTGTGCCTGAAAGTAGGCGCCTTCAGGTCGAAAGCCACCGCCATATATCCGGGCTCGTAGTCGGTGTTTATCTTACTGAGCATATTAAGAAAGCCGAAGATTCCCTGAGTATATATCCCCTCACTGGTCATCATTGGCCTTTGCATGGCGTAATACGCCCGGTTTATAAGGCTGTTGCCATCTATGATCACTATCGTTTTTTCCATAGAAAACTCCTGTCTTTATGTTATACTTTATTATACAGCAAACGTGAAAGGAATTAAAAGATAAATGTACGACTATCACACCCACTCATCATTCTCGGACGACAGCGATACGCCTATGTCCGAAATGGTGGAAAAAGCAATAGATCTTGGCGTCAGAGAGATGGCGGTAACCGACCACTACGATCCGGATTATCCGGACCCGGAGTTCCCATTCCTTCTTGACCTGGAGAATTATCATAAGACCCTGCTGGACTATGAGGAAAAGTATGCGGACAGGATAAAACTGATCAAGGGCATCGAGATCGGCATCCAGCACGGAGAAACTCTCGATAAGTGCAAAAGCGCCGCAGCCGGCTTTGATTACGACTTTATCATAGGCTCCTTCCACAGTTTCTGCGGCTGGGATCTTTACAAGTGCGATTATTCAAAGAAGCCTACGGAAGAGTTCGTAATGGATTTCTATGAGTACATGTACGACTGCCTCGGAAAATTCAAGGATTACGACGTTGTGGGACATTTCAATATAATTGACAGATACACTCCTTACGTGCCGGATTATAAGCCCTACGGGGATATCATACACGCCATTCTTGAAATGGTTGTAGACGACGGC